>JASJDX010000131.1 GCA_030064975.1 Pleurocapsa sp. MO_192.B19 | reverse complement strand
TTAATCTCTTTAATCTCTTTAATCTCTTTAATCTCTTTAATCTCTTTAATCTCTTTAATCTCTTTAATCTCTTTAATCTCTTTAATCTCTCTATTGTTTCAGACAATTCTTAGTTTAGTTACCAGCCATGAAGATGTAATCAAGTTTGCGGGGAAAAACGATAGGCAACAGTTAAATTATTAACCTTAATTACTTTATGTCTTTATCCTTTAAAACGCTTTCTTTTTCCCCCTACTCTCTTTGCTTATCATTACCGAATTAGCAACACTCAAAATCTTAAATTAAAAGCTTCAGAATAAATAAATTATCAGCTAACTCACTTCGGTTAATAATCTTAGAATAAACATTATGCTTTCACAAATTGTCCGTCCTTTAGTAGATACTCAAATTCGGCGATTAGCTAGTTCACAAGCCACCTATTCAACTTTAGTTGAAACCATCGCTAAATGGCTTAGTTATCTAGGAGTAAAAGCCCAAGTTACTCATCTAGCTAATCAATCGGGACAGATTCAAGTTTCTCTTACCGTGGGTAAGCCCAATACCTGCGCTTCAGATGACTGGCAGCAAATTTTACACAATCTTGAACAACAACAATCTGCTTCTTCTCTAAGTGCTTATAATCAAATTATCCCTTCACAAAAAAGTAAACTACAAAGATTATTCGCCTATTTAATTCAAACTAGTCAACCAGACAAGAATAGTAACCTGAATGCCATCTCTCATCGACTAAATAATTTAAATTTAGACGAATTCATGCTACTAGGAATTAGATCGGCTCTAAAAGTTCCCCAGTCCATAGACCGATTACTAAAAGAACTAGACCCCGATGTAGTAGCCTTGGCTTTACCCCAAGCTGTAGAGATTGCTCTTGCAGACCAGAAACTCAATCGAGAATCTGAAACTGTTATCGTCGCTATGTTAAAAGCCACAAAGTCTAATAGCTAATAGGATTTACCTAGTATCGCCAAATTTAAACCAACATAATAAGTAGGTGGGTCTAATTAAATAGAAAATAGTGAGGTTAGGGTGTAGGGGTTAGGGTGTAGGTAAAAAATTGAAGTGAAGAAACGCCGAAGCAAGTTCGGCTTGTTCCACTCACTTGTTAAACGTTCGGATTATATAAATTATTTCGCTCACTTACTTAAAAGTCATTTCCGTCTCATCCTCTGTAACTGATGATCGTTTCTTAGGAGAGGGACTAACATTAGTGAGCAAGTATTTGAAAGTTACTTTTATCTAGAGGTGAGAAGTTTAGATAGGTTCAACTTCTACGCCCTGGAGCAAAATAACTTTCAAAATAAAAGAAATTAACCATTCAGACTATTTAATGGCACTATAGCTGGGATTTTCCCTAAGAGAAGTATCATAGGGATTGGCTAAATCTCTAGTTATGATCCGCATACCAGTGGCGGTCTGTTGCTCCATACCCTTTTGATAGAGATTATCCACCGCTTTGCCATCACTTGTAATATGTTGATCGGCAAATCCCGTAAAACCCAAGATAGTATTTATCTGACCAAAAATATTACTTTGTTGAAAAGCATTTTTACCTTTAGTGAAATAAGCTTCTTCAAATGCTTCATCTAAAGGCATCATTTCTGCTTTAGCTTTCATAGAAAATAGACTAGTAATAGTTGCTATTACCAAGACTTTAGTTAATTTAGTAAACTTAATAGACATTACTTTACTTTACTTTTATTTGTGGATTAACTTCTGCTCAATCCTAACTGAAGATTTAGTGAAAGAACAGTCCATAAGTATCTTTTGCACCTCATCATTATGAATATAGACCAGACTTACAATTCACCCCGCCAAATGCAGTTGGATGACCCTCAACTTCAATCAAATTCAAACTTGCTGAGCGATTTAACTACTGCTGATACTAGTACTCTACGGCAGGTTCTTTTAGATTTAATTATCAAATATGCCTATGTTGAAGGAGATTTTGTACTTTCTTCTGGGGCAAAGAGTTCTTACTATATAAATTGTAAGCAAGTAACCTTAAGAGCAGAGGGAGCATTAGCTTTAGGTCGTCTCCTATTCCAGTTATTACCAGAAGATACTGCGGCGGTAGCGGGTCTTACTTTAGGAGCAGATCCCATGGTTTCGGCGGTGAGTGTTGTTTCGGCTGTCCAAGGTAATCCTATTCCCGCTTTAATTATTCGTAAAAAAGCGAAAGGACACGGGACACAAGCCTATATAGAAGGACCATCTTTAGCAGCAGCAGCTAAGATAGTCGTTTTAGAAGATGTTGTTACTACGGGAGGCTCTGCATTAACTGCAGTAGAAAGATTGCAGGACGCTGGATATCAAGTAACGCAAATTCTAGCTTTGGTAGACCGAGAACAAGGGGGAAATGAGTTATATCAATCTAAAGAAATCAAGTTTCAGGCTTTGTTTTCGATTAAAGAAATTCAACAATACTCAACTTAAAAAGACTTTACTTTTTGTTATACAGAGGGGGAAAGTTATTAGTTAAGCTAGAAGAGCAATTATATTTATCCGATTTTCTATGGACGCTTTTTCTTCTCGTACTTCTAAACCAGTGAACTGGTCAGCAGTGATCATGTTTTCTTTGGGATTTTGGCTTAGTGGTAGTTTAGTTTTTGACTGTTTGGTTGTTCCTGGAATGTTAACCAGTGGCATGATGAATGAGTCAGGTTTTGCTAGTGCTGGCTACATAATTTTTGGCACTTTTAATCACGTAGAGTTGCTATGCGCTGCTACTGTTCTAGCTGGATGTTTAGTGTATCGTTACGGTTATCGTCTAAATAGCGAAATTAATCTTAAATCGATTTTAACCGCAGCTATTTTATTGGTAATTTCTCTAGCCTATACTTATTTTTTGACTCCACAAATGAGTGGTATGGGGATGTCATTAGATATGTTTGCTACGGTAGAGACTACTTCAAGTTCCATGGCGGTCATGCATTTAGTTTATTGGACTTTGGAAGTAATTAAGTTAGTTGCAGCCACTACTTTGTTACGTAGTTTTTATCGTAATTCCTGTAGTTTAATTTGACGCGATGATTTGAAGGGATATTCCTAGACTATTCAGCAACTAGTGAATTAATTGGAAATTGTTTAAATAATAACTGATATAAATAGTGTAGAAACACTTATTCATTAGCTAAGAGCTTTAAATTTATTGTTTCTGCACTATATTTTTTTTGATTTCTTGTTGGCAAATCCACCAAAAGTAGATCGTTAAATTAATCAAGCCGACTAACTTAGTACCATCTTCTAACATGGCATGAATTCCTCGACTACTTATAGGAGTAATATCGATCGCACTAGAAAATCCAAATAAACAAAAAGACAGCAGTAAAGGAATATAGGGAGTCTGACGAATTGTTTTATTAAATAACCAGGCATAGCAAATTAGCACTAAACCATAAAGAGAATAGACGCTTAACTTAACTACCTTACAAGTCCCAAAAAAGGTACATAAGATCAAAGTTAAACGAAAGCGATCGTCAAAAAACAGCAGCAGCATCACTAAAGCACTGGCAAACAAAAAGATTTTGAAACGGCGGTTAGAAGGTGGTAATAAAATGGCAGAAAACAGGCTGATGGAAATCGCTGCACACCACATAATCTCTGAAATGCTGGTAAACCAACCTAAATAGAACATCCCAGTATAAAAAGGATCGCTAAAGAGACTTTCAATATTTGACCCTTTGCTTTTAATTCTGGCGTAAATACTCAGCACGCTCAGAATTAAAATAGTTATCGCATTTAACCAAATCAAGACTGGGATACGGTTAAAATGTTGCTTTCCTTTGTTTAGCCAAGACTTAAAGACGGGAACAGCCGTAAATTTTTCTCTCATTAGTAGCAATCTATAATTTTTGAAGCCTCAAGAGGCGAACTGATATTATTTTCCATACTATCTAAAAGCAAAAAGTGGAAATTTATTAGGGCGATCTCTGGCTATGAATCTCAAACGGTTTATTTCTTTGGTAATTAGCGTTGCTATTTTACTGTATATCTATGCTCAGATTGATATTGTTAATCTGGTTCAGGTTTTTCAAAATTGCGATCGCCTAATGTTAGTTATTAGTTTAGCAATGGTGATTCCTATTACCTTAATTACTGCTTGGCGACTACAACAGTTAGTACCTCAGGGCGGTTTAGGATTATTGGAAGCTAATCGTTTAATTTTGGGCGCAAGTGTTCTCAATATGGTTTTACCATCTAAGATGGGAGATATTGCCAAGGCTTATTTTATGTCCGAAAGGTCTAATTTAAGTGGTTCCTTGGCTTTAGCTATTTCTATTTTTGAAAAAGCTTGTGATTTACTTTCTTTATTACTTTGGTGTGTTTTTGGTTTAATTTTAGATCCTGCCAAAGATAGCTTATTTTGGACAATGACCGCAGGAGTAGCAATTGGATTAGTTTTAGGTTTATTATTATTAAGCTCTCAACGATTTGCCGCTCTATTTTTTAACTTAGCTACTAGTTTTGCACCTAAATCTTTAAAAATTAAACTTCAGAAAATGCAAACCTCTTGGCAGGAAATGCACAGCTATTTTTGGCATGAAAAACCACAATTATTACTGATTACTAGCACTTCAATATTTATTTGGTTCTTACATTTATTACAAATTTGGCTATTTATCTTAGCTCTAAAAGCTTTCACTCCATTTATCGTGAGTTTAGCCCTTTCTCCCCTCTCAATATTAGCGGGATTGCTGCCTCTAACCTTTGCAGGAATTGGAACTCGTGATGCAGCCATAATTTACTTTTATCAAGATTACTTCAACCAAGCCACAGGTGCAGCTTTGGGTTTACTGTGTACCTCGCGGTATTTTATCCCTGCTCTTATAGGGTTACCTTTCCTGGGACAAATGCTAGGAGCAGTTAATCAAAGAATGAGGGATGAAGGATGAAGGATGAGGAAACTATAGTCAAAAAAATGGATAATTAATTAAAGATAATAATTCACTTTTAAATTCGTCAAAATATCTTCATGACCACTGAACCTCTTAATTGGCAACAACTAGCAGATCTCACTGACTTTGAAATAGATCCTGTAAATGGTTCTACCAACTCTCAAGCTACCTTACGTTTATTTGGTCAGACTGAAGCCGATATTCGAGTAACTCTCTTTCGGGATAATCACGCTTGGTGTCCTTATTGTCAAAAGATTTGGCTTTGGCTGGAAGAAAAGCAGATTCCCTACCGTATCAAGAAGGTGACGATGTTCTGCTACGGAAAAAAGGAAAGCTGGTATAAACGCCAAGTTCCTTCTGGAATGTTACCCGCGATCGAGTTAGATGGACAAATTATTACTGAAAGTGATGATATTTTAATTGCTTTGGAAAAGGTTTTTGGTTCACTATATCTAGGTATGCAAGATCCTAAAGTGTTACCCTTGCGACGACTGGAGCGATTGCTATTTAGAGCCTGGTGTAGTTGGCTTTGCTATCGAGCGATGTTTCCTGGACAAGAAAAAAGTAATCGAAAACAATTTATTGAAACAGTAGCTATGGTGGAGGAAGCTCTAGCAACCACTCCAGGAGCATATTTCTTAGAAGAATTTAGTACTGCTGATGTTATATTTACCCCCTATGTAGAGCGCATGAATGCCAGCCTCTACTATTACAAAGGCTATTCTCTACGAGAAGAAAATCCCCGCCTTTCTGACTGGTTTGATGCGATGGAAAGTAGACCAACCTATCGCGGTACTCAAAGTGACTTCCATACCCATGTTCACGACTTACCACCTCAAATGGGGGGGTGTTATTCTAATGGCGAACCTCAGACGTTAATTAAGCAGGAAAGAGTAGATCGTGGTTCTTGGTTTGGGCTACCCGATGTCACCTACCCCGAACCGGAAACCTCTCGCGCTGAAGCTCTCCAACGAGTAATTAAACACCGTAGCAATATTATCAAGGTCAATCCCGCTGACGATCGGTTATTTGATGAAGCTTTGCGGTGCGCCCTAACTAACATGATGACTGGGGAAACCTGCACACCACCACAAGGCTCAGATGTCGCTCTGCGATACTTACGAGACAGAATTAGTGTACCAAGGGATATGTCAATCTACGCTGCTAAAAGACTGCGGGAATCATTAGAAAAAACTGCTGCTTTAGCCGGCAATCGCCAGTCTGAACCTATTCCAGTCAGACATAGGTACGATCAAAATCCTGCCAATTTTGCCAGTATCTAATATGGAGTTATCGAGAAATAAGAAAATAGTTATCCTCACAAAAATTCTACCTATGTCAATTAGATGATAATTTTCAATGTTGGCTTAAGCAGCAATTGCCTGAGTCCTTCGGATATTATCCCGCTTGATGTTATGCCCTTGTGGTACGGGACTTGCTTCGCAACTGGCAGTGCGCGGAGCGTTTATCATCCTCAAAGGCAGGGCAATCGCTTTTTATTAAACTTAGTAAATAACACCCAGATATTTTCGATATTCAATCACTAAATCTCTCTTTTCGACTAAAAGACTGGTAGCTTTTTACCAATAACCAAAATCAAATAATTAGAGCTAATTATTTTAGAGAAAGATACTTATAAAGAAATCATATTTTTTGATGTTACAAGTTAACTGTTAAGCAAAGTAAAGCAGAAAATAGTTTAATTATTAAAAATACTATTGAAGCTTAAATCACATATTTACTGACTTCTGACAAGGGCTACATATTCTGATAAAAGTCCTAATTTCGCTTGTTTATTAGGATATAACCTAGTATTTACGTATTTTTACTGTTGAAATTATCTGCATATATTTCATAATTATTTCTAAATAAAACAGTTTAAAAATAACCAACAAGCAACTTATATATATTTGATGCTGAGATAATCTATTGAAAAATTATCTTTGCTCATTTGATATACATTTTAATAATAATTCATGTTTTCAGTAAATGATACTAGATAGTCATTTACCTTTTTTTAAATAAGATTTCGGTTTTGAGAACTTAATCCAAAAACTCTAGAGGATTCATCGCTTAGTTATGAGCATGAATTTAAATATGAAAAATAGCTGTCCGATATGTTCTTGTATATTACTTCGCCATATATACCAGAAAAATCTTATTTGGTTTTGTCTCCAATGTCGACAAGAAATGCCTAATTTTAGTTCAAAAGATATTGTCGATCTTAGTACTCAATCACTGCCTAAAAAAGTTGAAAAAAGAGTTGAAAATTACAGTCGAACTATCGATTTTCAAGGTCAGACTCAGCACAATCTTCTGCTTGTTGACAAATCATTATCTTGGCTAGAATCATTGATTGAAGAAGGAAAAATACGTCTAGATATAGCAAATTTTATCATTACAAAAAGCCAATCAATTATCAATAATGCACTAGTCACTGCTGCGAACCTAAGTTCTGAATACCTCGAACATAATCGAGAGAAGCCTTTCGAGTTAAAAAAGTTTAGTTGTTTGCGTGATGCTGAAATTATTCTACTGTACATATGCTATGCAATTTTACAGCAAAATTCAGATCTACTCAAAAATCAATACTTTAGAGATTTAAAAGAAACCTATGCAGCATTAAACATACCTGTTTGCCAAAAAGTCCACGTTATAAATCTGATGAAAGATTCTGTCATGAGTTTTGTCAATCATAGAACTTTTAATCTTCTAGAATATACCACTGAACATAATTGTTCTTATTGGAATCTAGAAATAGCTAGTTACTTTGATACTGTAGTTGAATGTATCACTTAGCTTTTCAACCTTTTTCCGACTCTGTAATATTTAAGAGAATTACTCTAGATAATTTTTCTTTTTTTGGGGAATCATAAGAATAAAGATAATTTTCTGCCAGTTAGGTTGATGATTATTTCTTAAGATCTCCAAATATAGATTGATAATTATGGAAGCCTTTGTATATGTCTTATTATCAGTAGTGGCTG
Organism: Pleurocapsa sp. MO_192.B19; assembly: GCA_030064975.1. GTDB lineage: Bacteria > Cyanobacteriota > Cyanobacteriia > Cyanobacteriales > Xenococcaceae > Waterburya. Next base: position 14,865 of record JASJDX010000131.1, on the reverse strand, counting down.
TAGTTATGTTGCTAGCTAGTACTATTTTTCTGATTGGAGTCAGAATTTATAATGGATTGGTATTTAAAAAGAATCAGGTTAGTAAGTCTTTTTCTAGCGTAGATGTTTTACTCAAAAAAAGATGGGATTTAATTCCCAATTTAGTTTCAGTGGTGAAACACCATATGGAATTTGAACAGCAAACTTTGGCTGAAATCACTAGATTGCGATCGCGAGTAATGTCTAATGAGGTAAGTGAGGCGCAAAGATTAAATTTAGAAAATCAAATCTCTCGCACCATGGGAAATATTGTGGCGTTGATTGAAAATTACCCTGAATTAAAATCTAATCAACACGTCAATCAATTATTAGCATCTTTAAACGAAACTGAAGAACAAATTTCGGCTGCTAGGCGTTTTTATAATGCCGCAGTTACAGAATATAACAATGCTATTGAAATGTTTCCTAACAATATCATTGCTAATCATATGCAATATTGCCCCAAAGATTTATTTGTCACCACTGAAGAAGAACGAGGAAATGTTAATGTTGGTGATTTATTAAATAGTTAATAGCTACAACAATTTATGACAAAAGATACCGAATATCAAAATAATTCTTTGTCAGATTGCTCCTTGTCTCCAGACGCAATTGAGCAACTTTTTATTCAGGGCGAGCGCAATTTTCATCAGGGAAACTTTGTAGCAGCGATTAGTTTTTTTGAACAACTGTATCAAGAGTTACATCCTAGACATCGTAACTATTTTAATGTTCAACGCAGCTTAGTTAAAGCCTATCAAAAAAACCAACAAACAGAACAGGCGATCGCTTTATGTCAACAAATGGCAGATAGTGATGTTGCTGCAACTTGTCTTTGGGGACAAAAATTTTTAGCTACCCTTGCTCCTGAAATTCATCAACAAATTTTAGTTAATTTATCTAACAAGTCAATAACCGAATCAACCGCAAATATTCCTCTCCCTAATATTAAAACTAAAACTTTATCGGAGTTTAAGCAATACTGTCAGGACAATTTATTAGGGCATCTCAAAGAATTAGAAAATACTAGAAAAAAAACTCTCAGAACTATATTAATATCAGGTGTTATTTGCTTGGTAGTTACCTGGTATTTTTGCCAAATACTATTTAATTATATAAAAGTCAATCATGTTGTTTTTTTCTATCTTTCCTGTCTTAGTTTTCCTATTTCAGTTTGGCTGATGTTCTGTCGTAGCTGTATTCAAGTTTATGGCTTGGGTTTTAAACGCAATATTATTGAAAATATTATTAATTTTATTGATGAGCAAGGTAGACTTGGTTATGCTAGCCATTTATTTTTAGAAGATAAACGCCAAACTATTATGGCTTTTACCAAAAGTCAAATCTTTAGAAATGAACTAGAAGAACCAGACTCTTTAGAGCAAGAAGACTGTGTATATGGCACTATAGGCAATACGGACATCTTTTTTGCTGAAATTTTAGTTAAAAAGATAACAGGAAGACAAGAAGATGAACTAGGTTTAGAAAGTTTCTTACATAAATCTATTATTTTTCGGGGCTTATTTTTTGAAGCAAAATTTGCCAAAAATTTTATTAGTAGGACTTTTATTGTGCCTAATGATGTTAAAAACAAAATACCTTCTTTGAATAATTGGCGTGGGGAAATAGTTAAGCTAGAAGATCCTGAATTTAATCGAATGTTTCGGGTTTATGGTGATAGTCAAATAGAATCTCGCTACATTCTCTCAACCAATTTAATCAGTCGGTTAGTTGATTTTAATAAAAAAGCTGGACGCAAAGTTTATCTGTCTTTTATTGATGGCTTTGTCTATATAGCTGTTCCTTGTCGCTATAATCTCTTTGAACCCAAGTTGTTTAAAAATATGATGTCTTTTGCTCCCCTTAAAGAATATTTTCAAGATTTACAGTTAATGATTGGCATTGTCGAAGATTTAAACTTAAATCGCCGTATTTGGGGTTAGCGATCTCAAATACTTAAATATTTGTTACAGATATAGCCTTTCTCAAATTAGTGAGGTACGCCCCAATTAGCTATTAGCCATTAGCTATTAACAAAAACCAGGGTATCAGACTGTACCTCATTCAAATGAGAATCGCTATATTTGACTATAAAAATAAGTAGTAAGTAGCGAGTAGCCCTTCGGGTTCGACATCGGAAAGCATTACATGCGGCGACGGTCATCACGAGTGCCTGGGGTTTCCCCAGGCAACGTGACCTTAACTATGCGCCGTTCTAGCGACGCTTGCAAGCTTTGCTTGCTGTAGCGGGGGAACCTCGCCAACGAACTGCCTCACCACCGCAACTGTCTCACAAGTAGCAAGCAGTAAGTAGTAATTATAGATTTTGTGTAGGGACGTTTCTGGAAATGACCTTGCTTATAAATGAATTTAGCAATATACTCAAGATACACTAGGATAATAGTATTACTTTACGGTGATCGCCTTACGATTGTCATCACAATCTATAGGATTAAACCACTTCAGTTAAGCTTTTAATCAATGATTGTAAATCCACTTCGTACTGCTGAAAAATATCGACTAATTCATTATCCCCTAGCTGCATTAACTGAATCAAACCTAACAGCAGATGCTCAGTTTCGATATATTTTTTCTGCTTTAGTCGGGCTGAATTTAGTGCCATTTGCAAAATATATTTGCTTTCTGGGCTAATCTTGGTGATTTTGGTCACATCTTTTTCTTGACTCACAATACTTTCTATCTGTAAGGTTAAGCCATTTTCTTGTAGCAGACGCGCCGCTGTTGTATTTGTATCTCTAAGTAACCCATGAAGAATATGTTCTGGTTCAACTTGTGAATCTTCTGATAAAGCAGCTTTTTGTTGAGCATACTCGATCGCTTCAATTGCTTTATATGTAAACCTTTCACCTTTAGGCAACCATTGAGTTAGATATTCAATTAAAGTTTGCATTGAACTTTTCTCCTGATACAAAAATATTTCTTCAATTGCAACATCAAATAGCAGGGCAATTTTAAATGCCATTTCCAAACTGGGAGTAAACTTCCCTGACTCAAACCCATTAACAGCCTGGCGACTAATCTTCAAAGCTCTAGCAAGATCGGCTTGTGACCAACGACGGGTTTTTCTTAGTTCTTTGAGTCGATTTTTCACTATTGAGCAACTATTGAGCAACTTTTCGATGTCAAGTAATACTTTACGCAGCTAACCCAAAAATGTCAAGTATAACTTGACAAAACAAAGTTAGGATTGTGATCGCTCTAAGCAAATTCCCAGTTTCTGAGTTTAAAATCATAAAAATCAGAGGGGAAGTTAAGACTCACGAGTCAAAAGTTTTTTTAAATGTCAATCAAACTAAAGAAAAAGAGTAAAAAAATTTATTTCAGTATTGGGATGGCGATCGTCCTATTAATATTGTTATTACTCTGTGTATCTAGTCCTCTAAAAGCAGTTTTTGATCCAATTTTCCTAGAAAGATATCTACAACAATATGAAGGTTATCTAGAAGTTATATTTATTGTTGCTTATACAATTTTAACGATTTTTGGTATCCCGGGAACGGTCTTGACTATTGCAGGAGGTGGACTTTTTGGTCTATGGCACGGTACTCTAATTTCAATTATTAGTGCTACTTTAGGAGCATTAGGCAGCTTTTGGACAGCCCGTTACTTATTACAAAGCTATGCTCAACGAAGATTTGGCAAGAGTAAAAAACTAACCAGATTTCAACAAGCAGTTTTGGCTCGGCCTTTTGGTTTTGTCTTAGCAACCCGTTTTGTTCCTATTTCTCCTTACAATTTAGTCAATTATTTATTTGGCTTAACCACCATCAACTGGTTTGACTATACTTTTGCAACTTTTCTTGGGGTGATTCCCGGTAGTTTTGCTTATACTTGGATTGGGGTAAGTGGCAAAGTAGCGATGAGTGGAGGCGATCGCCTTTCTTTATTTTTGGCTTTAACTTTCTTAGCTTTGCTATCAATAGTTCCTTTAGTTGTTAAGAAACAAAAAAAAAATTAAATTATCAAGGCTAATAACTAATAGCTATTAGCCCATAGCTATTAGCTGCTTATTAAAACTGATTGCGATATGGTACTTTACCTTTCTTTTTCTTCTTACCTTTATTTTTTTCGTAATCAATTTCTTTGAGTTTTTTCATAATGCGACTGAAATACTCTTTCATATATTCTTCGAGAGTAGTAGTTTCTTTAGGATCTAGACCAAAAGTTTCGTAAACTTCTTCCATTGGCGCATCTAAGGGTTTCCCACTTGCCAATACCTGTGCAAAGGTCAAACGATCTGCGGTGTTTTGTCCCCATTCACAAAAACGAGTAATACGACGCATCAAGCCTAAAACAGTTAAGGAAACGCGGGATATTCTGGAAGTTTTACCTGAAAGATTTTCGCAGAGGTTCATAATCTCATAAGCCCCCCAAGCTTTTGTTCCCACAACGGGAAAAGTTTTCTTCTCAGTAGCAGGTACTTGAAGAGCGCGGATAGCAAACTTAGCAATATCCTGAGTATTCATATAAGCAATGGGAGTGCTTTCTCCTGTTATCCAGACAACTTGTTCTTCCAGAATAGGAATTGCGTACTGAGCAATCAATCCCTGCATAAAGCCACAAAGTTGTAAAACAGTATAGTTTAAGCCAGATTCAGCCAGGAATAATTCTGTACAACGCTTAATATCCATCAGAGGAACATCTGGATACTTTTCAGCATTGAGAATGGAGAAAAAGATATATCTATCTACCCCAGCAGCTTTGGTTGCTTGAATTAAATTTACTTTACCTTCCCAATCCACTTCCCTAACACTCAGATTATCGGTAATTCTGGCGGTAGCAGCATCAATAACAGCATCTACCCCTTCTAAGGCTGAAGGAAGAGTTGATTTATCACATAGATCCCCTTTAACTAATTCTGCACCCCACTCTTTGAGAAAAGTAGCTTTGTTAGGGTTACGTACTAAACAGCGTACCTCATGATCTTCATCTAAAGCCTGACGAGCCACTTGTCTGCCCAAAGTGCCAGTCGCGCCAACTACCAATAATTTCATTTAAGGAATTTTGTAATATTTTTTAATGTTTCTCTAATGATTCTATCAAAGAGTCATTTGTTTGTTGATTTTTATTGAGTAAATATTGCTTAATTACAACTTATACAAGACTTTCTAGCACTGCACCCACCACACGATGATCTTCATCTGTCTTGAGCTTGTTTAAAGCGTCGATCGCGCTTTGCATCGAAGCAGAGCTAATCGTGTCGGGATGATTGTATCTACCTAAGGATCTAGCAACTTGAACTCTAATCCGCCAAGATTCGTCATCCACTAGAGGTAAGAGTAATTTCAACGCCTCCTCCTGTCGCTCCGTGTTGGCAAAAAGACCTAAACAACTAATACAAGACTCCATTACAGGCTGATCGTCTCCTGATAAACCAATAGCGCAAATTTCCAATAGCTCTTGAGGACAATCTAGATCTGCTAAAGCGGCGATAATACTACGACGCACTAACCAATGATCATCTTGCTCATACATTAACCTCAGATGAGAAATAGCTACATCACCATAAAAAGATAAAGAATTAGCCGCTTCTGCCCGCACATTAGGATCGCTATCAAGTTTCATCATTTCTAGTAATGCGGCAAAAGATTCAGAGCTTCGTTTTCTGCCTAATCCCATAGCGACAAAAGAACGTACTAAAAACTCTCGATCCTTGACATGATCTAAGAGTAGGGGGGCAGCAATATGTGATTCATAATTGCGTAACTCTCTAATTGCCTTCATTCTTTGCTGAGGATCGGAGTCATCCAAAGCAGTTTTTATTTGGTCGATATTCATGAGCAGAAAATTAAATTACAACTTTACTTTACTTTACATTGCTATTGATGATTAGCTGTCTTAAGGAAGATATATTAAGTAAGCCATTATTTCTTAAGACAAAAAATGCTCAGTGACAAAGTACAAAAACTAATCAAAAAGTCTTGTATTGTTAGCTTTGACAGTTGGCAAAATTATCCTTCAGAAGTGATTGATATTTTTCAGCAAGCAGATAATGAAGGACGGTATCTGACAGATGAAGATATAGAAAAAATTAAATCTGCTGTTCCTAGCTTGTCTAATAGTTTGGCTCAGGGAAAAGTATTGAGAGATAATGTTACCGAGATAGTATCTCAAGCAAGAAGTGTAGTTTTAGCTGCCAATCCGCAAATTCTCGAACCTGGAGGAGGTTTGTATCCTCCGATGCGAGCCGAAGCTTGCTGGCGAGACTTTTGGCATTTTTTGCGCTGTATTAGTTATGGCATTAGTGGTCAATCAGTCGATTATACGAGCGATCGCGGTTTGGGCTATATGGAACAACTTTATCAAGAATTAGCAGTTCCCCTAGATGCAATGGTTTTAGGTTTGGAACAATTAAAACTTTTTAGTCTCAAAGAGTTTGAAGCAGCTCAACAAAATGACCTTGAACCCTATTTTGATCGCTTAATCAAATCGATGCGAAAGTTTTCTTCCTGAACGTGAATTCGACTTTTGTTCTGTATAAGTCTGTTATGAATAAATAAAATGAATAAATATGAGATTTGTATTTTTTGGGTTAAATAGCGATCGCTAGATTTTTCCTGTTTTAGATTGTGCTTTCATCCTTGACCCTTTCAAAATAGCCCCTGGGAGTAATCATCCAGTTGGCATAGTTACGGGTGGTAGTGTTGCCGATAATTACTGTGGTTAACATATCTATGGGGTGATCTAACATTTTTTCCAGGGTAGTTAAAATAACTTGTTCATCTTCTCGATATGCTCCATGAACGATCGCTACTGGGGTATCTGGCTGGCGATGTTGGGACAATATTTCTTGGGCGGTAACAATTTGTTGGGTACGTTTTTGCGATCGCGGATTATAGAGAGCGGTAATAAAATCTCCACTAGCTGCTGCGGTTAGACGTTTTAGAATTACTGACCAAGGAGTTAATAAATCACTCAAGCTAATGGCACAAAAATCGTGCATTAAGGGTGCGCCAACCCTAGAAGCTGCCGATTGCAGGGCAGAGATACCAGGAAATATCTGTACCCGAGGATTTTTACCATTCCAACCAGTTGCCTGTAATTCTTCTAATACCAAACCAGCCATGCCATAGATACCACAGTCTCCAGAGGAAACTACCGCAACGGTTAAACCCCACTGAGCTAATGTTATGGCACGTTGCGCTCGTTGTTGTTCTTGGGTAATGGGGGAAGATTCAATTATTTGTCCCGAACGCTTCAAGGACTGAATTAAGTTGGTATAAAGACTATACCCAATCACAACATCAGCTTCGATAATAGCAGTTTGAGCGGCTGGGGTGATCTGTCCTAAGTTACCTGGACCAATGCCTATTAAATATAGTCTTCCTGTACGTCCAATATATTCTACTTTGGCTTGAGCGATCGCAACTGTCACTGCCCCTGATTGAGTTTCTGATTTAAAGATTTGTTTTGGTACTAATAAAGTACCTCCTGCTAGAATGGCAGCAGCTTCGGCAACGCTGGGAGTTCCCACTTCTTGTTGAACTACTTCTGATGGAGTAGGAACATCTACCTGACTTAATTGGCTAGCAGAAAAGGTTTTAAAAGCTAAATTACGTCGGCGACAGACTTCTAACAGTCCTGTCTCGTTAGCTTTAATGCTGATACTCGCAATTCCGGCGATCGCTTCGGTGGCTAGATGATAAGTTTTACAGGTTTCATCAATAGCTTTTTCCATGAGCTTCCTTGATGTTCCTCGTTCACAACCAATCCCCACCCATAACACTTTAGGATGCCACTGCACCTTAGGAAAATCAGATTGAGGCGCAAATTTTCTTTTAGTAGGACTAATCCAAATTCGAGCTTGGGGAGTAATCTCTACTTGGGACTCAGGAAAACCAAAATAAAATGAATGTTTTTCAGGCAAATGTTCTTGCCATAGACTTGAACCAGCCTCTTGAATTACCTGAACATTTTCTTGTCTGGCGACTGTCGCCATTACCCCTGTCCAATCTCCTCCTCCCTTACGCCAACCATAGGTAAAGCCCAAAGTATCAACAGCAGGTAGGGATAGACTATGAGATGCTCCCGTAATAATGGCAGTTGCGCCAATTTGGCTAGCTATTAATTGGGCAAGTAAATCTGCTTTCCCTTGATGTCCACTACAGAGACTAATTACATAATCTCCTTGAGCATCAATTACAACTATGGCGGGATCTTCTGCCTTATTTTGCATTAGAGGTGCAATCAACCTGACCACTGCACCTGTAGCTAAACAAAAGATAAAAGCTCGATGTTCTGCCCAAATAGATGCTAGATGTTCTTTGAGAGAATTGTCATAGTATTTTGAATTCCCTTGCTTCTCCACAGAGACAGGCAACCACAACTGAATATCAGTATCTTGAGATAGAGGCCTCAGAACTCTTGCTGCTTGAGAGTGGGTTGCGATCGCGGCAAGTGGAGAAAACTGGTTGAAACAAGAAGTATCCAAAATGCTCGTTTCCTTATGTGGGCTAATTTGTTTAATTTATCAGCCAGATACAGCTATCCTTAATATCTTAATATAGGGTTAAGCTTAATCTAAAATTAACGGCTAGCACCACCAACTCTTAATAAAAATAAGGAGGATTGAACTTGGCGTAGATAACCTTCATTTTGAGTAGTTTCAGGAGCAAGTTTTCCTTGAGCGATCGCACCTTCAACTAATGTTTCTGCATTAATTTTACCTAAATAAACTGCCTGAATAAAAGTGGCATAACTGGGAATTCCTTCGCTAGATAGACGACCTTGATAGCCTTGAAACACTAAATCTGAAGGAGTTATTTCTGTTGCCATTGCTGGATTAGTAGCTACTACTAATAATGAGATGAAACTACCAAATAAAAGCTTTTTCATAACTTGAATTTTATTACTATTTTAATTAAGAACGCTGTTAGTATTAATTTGTTAAAGGCTATATGGCGGTTCTCGAAAAGCGTGAAGTACACCTCGGTTAAGATAAGTTCGGAGTTCGTAGTACTCGCTACGCGAGACGCTACGCTACGGAGTTCGAAAAATTTTGTACTTCACCTATTTAAGAAAGGCTTTATTTCACCTTTTGATTAATAAAAAATTATTGATAACAATAAATAAAAAACAAACTTTAGTCGTTTTTCTCTTAAAGTTAATCCTTACTAATAACAAAATATCATTAATAATTTTTTTTCTAAAGCTTGTTATTTGAAATTAATGATAAATTCAAATATTATTATCTATTTTGTAAATCTACATGAGCGATCAAGTCTTCTCAATTTATCTTTAAACGAAACCAGCAAAAAAAGGAGCTTAGTTATACTAAACTCCAATAATTAATAATTAAGACTTAATAATTAAGACTTTTGCACTAAATTATCAATTGATTTTATCCATTCTCTGCTCATACTGAAGCTACGCTGGTAGACATTAAGTATTCCCCTAACCGTTGGGCTTTATCTGTTTTTTCCCAGGGTAAATCTAGATCATTTCTCCCAAAATGTCCGTAGGCAGCAACATTCTGATAAAAACAACCATTTCTTTCTTGAGGTAAATTACGCAGGTTGAGAGTCTGGATAATACCTGCAGGGCGTAATTCAAAATGCTGTTTTACTAATTCCAAAAGTTTTTCTTCGGCAATTTTAGCAGTACCAAAGGTTTCTATAAAGATACTTACTGGTCTTGCCACACCAATGGCATAACTAACCTGTACCTCACATTTGTCTGCCAAACCAGCCGCTACAATATTATTCGCAACATAGCGACAGGCATAAGAAGCACTACGGTCTACTTTTGTAGGATCTTTACCAGAAAAAGCACCGCCGCCATGACGAGAATAACCACCATAGGTATCAACAATAATTTTGCGACCTGTCAGTCCAGAATCACCTTGAGGGCCACCAACCACAAACTTACCTGTAGGATTGACGAGAAAACGAGTTTTGTCGTCAGGTTTTAATTCTAAATCAGTAAATATAGGCTGAACCACTGCAGACCAAAGATCGTCTTTAATTTTTTTCTGCACAGCACGACCTTCAGATAGATCTCCAATGGTTTCTGTATGCTGGGTAGAAATTAAGATAGTATCAATTCCTATAGGTTTGCCATCTTCATATTGAACTGAAACTTGAGTTTTTCCATCAGGACGCAGATAAGACAAATCTCCTCCCTTGCGTACTAATGCCAAACGACGAGACATACGGTGAGCCAAACTGATTGGCATTGGCATCAATTCAGGAGTTTCATTGCAGGCAAACCCAAACATAATTCCTTGGTCGCCAGCCCCAATTTGATCTAATTCATTATCACTCAGGTTTTCCCGTTGTTCTTGAGCCGAGGTTACTCCCTGGGCAATATCTGGGGATTGTTCGTCTAGTGCAATCAATACCGAGCAGCTATCAGCTGAAAACCCGTTTTTCGAGTCATTATAGCCAATTTCAGCAATTTTTTTTCTGACTAAATTTACATAATTGACTTGAGCTTTAGTAGTAATTTCTCCTGTGACTAAAACTAAGCCTGTATTTACTACCACCTCTGCCGCAACACGGCTTAGAGGATCTTGAGATAATAAAGCATCTAAAATAGTGTCGGAAATTTGATCGCAAATCTTATCGGGATGACCTTCTGTTACCGATTCGGAGGTAAATAAGTAGTTACGAGACAATTTGGTATAGCCCTCTATAAAATGTCATTAACAATGATGCTGGAATTTCAGCCCAAGTAATTCGAGAATTAAGCTATATGATACAAGCTTACTTTAAAGATTACAAAGTTTGAATTTCTGAAAGACTGGCAATTTGAATATCTGCCTGGGATAATCTACAGTTTCCGCTACGACATACACCAATTTTCCCTGCACTTCCTGCGGCCACTCCCATAGCAATATCTAGTTGAGAATCTCCTACCATTAGGGCTTGACTAGGCACAACCCCCAGAGCTTGACAAGCTTGAATAAAAAGTCGTGGATCTGGCTTGGTAATTGCATCGTCTACCCCCATATTTAGTTGGATATAATCTTCTAGCTGGTGACTAGCTACAAAATTTGTTACTTCTTTGGTAGAGTCTGCCGAAAGAATTCCCAATTTTACACCTTTATTTGCTAAAGATTTAAGTGTTTCTTTCACTTCAGGAAATAATGGCGCAGATTTGGGAGTTTTAGTCAAATACTTAGATTCAGATATTTCGGCAAAAGCTTCTTGGGCAATTTTTTTCGCTTCGTACCAGCTTCGTCCTGTTTCAGCAATGTAAGCTGCTGCTGCAATTTCGTTTTCAATTCGACTACCAACTGCCATCAAGCCTGTAGGATCTAAAATGTTGTCTTGGATACCAAATGCCATTAGCAATGGCTCTCCCACCCCAGGTATTTGAGCATCAATTAAGCGTGCTCTTTCAGTACCTACCTCTCGCCAAAATACTAGGGAATTTTCTAAAGTACCATCTTTATCAAAAATGATGGCAGTTATATTATTAAATATTAAATCTTGGCAAGCTATCGCGATCGACAAAGTTTCTCTCCTGGAATAGACAATTAATAAAAAAGAGAGGACATTTATCCTCCCTTAATATTATTATTTTGAGACTCAAAGCAACTAAATTAAATTAATTTCATTTATTCTTCTGCTGCTGCGCCTACCATTTCTCCTTCTGAATCTTCAGTTGAATCTTCTGCCACTTCGACAGCTTCCTCAACAATCCCTTCCTCAACAATCTCTTCCTCTGCTATAGGCTCTTCTACTGCTTCTAAAATCTCTTCTTCTAGAGTAATTCCTTCAGCTTCAGCTAATAGTTTTTGACGGTATTTCTCAGCCATTTCTTCGGCTTTTTCAAACACTATTTCTCTATTTTTGAGCATATCTCCAGGTTCTGGCTCTAGCTGCTTGGTAGATAGGGATATACGGCCTCTTTCTGCATCTAAGTCAATGATCATCACTTTGAGTTCGTCGTTAACACCAAATACGCTGTGGGGAGTATCGATGTGATCGTGGGATATCTCGGAAATGTGAAGTAATCCACTTACTCCACCAATGTCGATAAATGCACCATAAGGTTTAATACCACGTACTGAACCTTTGACGACCTGACCTACCTCTAGACCATTCATCTTACGCTCTACTAAAGCTCGACGATGACTTAAAACTAGTCGATTACGTTCTTCGTCTACTTCTAAAAATTTGAGGGGTAAATCTTCTCCGACTAAATCTTCTTTAGTTTCTCTAGCACTGATGTGGGAACCAGGAATAAACCCTCTCAAGCCTTCAATTCTAACTAATGCACCACCACGGTTAGTAGCGAATACATTGGAGCGAACCGTTGCATCTTCTTGTTGTAGCTGCCTAACACGTTCCCAAGCACGCATATACTCAATGCGTCTAATGGAAAGAGTCAACTGTCCATCTTCGTTCTCATCAGTTAGAATGAAAAACTCTCTGGTTTCATTGGCTTGCAGAACTTCAATAGGGTTATCAACTCGGTTGATTGACATTTCCTGAATCGGAATATACGCAGCTGTTTTAGCACCAATGTCAATCAGAGCTCCTCTTGGTTCCATGCTGAAAACTGTTCCAGCTACTATATCCCCAGGACTAAAGTGATAGTCGTATTTATCGAGGAGTGCTGCGAAATCTTCGTGAGTGAAACCAATATCCTTAGTACTATTTGCTTGCTGATTGACCATATGGGTTAGATGTCCTTGTTGTATTTCCTTATTTCTTTGATTGATGAGCCTCCTGCTTGATGTACACTCACCTAATTATCGTGCAGCCTACACCTACATTTACTATGTTTTTTAGATAACAACAATGCTCTTGAGGTCCTTCTAATAGGCTCAAAAAACATTTAGCAACTGAAACACATTCGCTTGTCGGCAAGATGGCATTATAACATTGTAACTTTTTATTGGGTTAGCTGTAATTTTTTTTTATTTTTCTTACTGTAAAGTGTTAATTGTTATCTTTTCTTGATTTATTTGAGTTTTATTTTAAAATTAAGTTGGCTGTTATTATGATTGATAGTTCATTAAATCATTGAAAACTAACTACCCAATATTAAGAAATGCAGTCAATAATTGAACTAGAAGAAGCCGAGTTTTCAACGTCTTGCCAAAGATTAAATTCTTGAGTTTGGGAATTTTCCAGATTTTCGCTTTGAAGAAGATTTAAGGTTTCAACAAAGTCTTTAATCCCCTGAAATTTTCGATACACTGAAGCAAAGCGAATATAAGCCACTTCATTTTTATGACGTAAGTTTTCAAGTACAAGTTCTCCTATTTCGGCACTGCTAAATTCTTTACCTGAGTTTTGCTGAAGCTTTGCTTCTATCTCATCGACAATTGCTTCAATTTGTTGATATGATACGGAAGTTTTTTCACAAGCTCTTACTATTCCTCTTAGCAGTTTAGAACGGTCGAAAGACTCTCTACTGTTATCTCTCTTAATTACTGTAATGGGAACAAATTCAATTCTCTCGTAGGTTGTAAAACGTTGCTTACAGTTGAGACACTCTCTGCGACGACGAATACTCTGCCCACTTTCTGTAGAACGAGACTCTAGAACTCGACTTTCTGTGTGTTGGCAATTCGGACAATGCATGAATTTGAAATAAAGGTTTATTATAAATTGTCTACATAATTATCTGCATAAACGACAAATCTGAGCCGTTTCTTATATCATAGTCTGACTAATAACAGACAATAACGAAAAAAGACTCAGAAATGAAAAAATCTTAAAAATGCTTAACTTTGAGTTACTTGATTTTTACTGACATTTTTACTTACTTTTCGATGCGTGGGGGTTCACGGAAAGCGATCGCAAAAAAGAGAACTGCGAGCGCCATAGTCAAAACTAAAATGTATGCAACAGCTTCCATATATATAAATTCCTAAAAATGGATTTACTAGTATTGTACCAACAAAACAACTGAAGTTTTTAATTCTAACAACTTCTAACAACTATTAACTAGATATTTATTAGGAAGATGATCGATCTAGCACCATCTTCCTAACCAGAATTTAGCTTGAGATTATCTCAGGGCTAATTCTAGGCTTCTTGTTTAGCACGAGTAGATTTATCACCCACTTTTTGATAGAAGCCCCATTCTACTTGTTCTTCTTCTAGTTCTGGGTCAACACCAGCAAATACGTCTCGGTACAGTGTACGAGAACCATGCCAAATATGACCAAAGAAGAAGAATAGAGCAAAGACCGCATGACCAAAGGTAAACCAACCTCGGGGACTAGTACGGAATACACCGTCAGAATTTAAGGTTTCGGTATCAAAAGCGAAAGCTTCCCCTAGCTGGGCTTTACGTGCATATTTCTTGACGGTTGGTGCATCCTCAAAAGTTTGACCATCTAAAGCACCACCGTAGAAAGAAACAGTAACACCACTTTGTTCTACGCTGAGTTTGGATTCTGCACGACGGAAAGGAATGTCAGCTCTGACAACCCCATCAGCATCAACCAAAACAACAGGAAAGGTTTCAAAGAAGTTAGGCATACGACGTGCTTCTAGTACACGACCTTCGCTATCAGTGAATACTGCGTGTCCTAACCATTCTTGAGCAATACCATCACCACTGTCCATTGCACCAGTACGGAACAAACCACCTTTAGCGGGGCTATTACCTACATAGTCATAGAATGCCAGTTTTTCAGGAATTTTAGACCAAGCTTCGGAAAGACTTAAACCTTCGTCTAGGCTGGTTTCAACACGACGTTGAATCTCTTGTTTGAAGTATCCCTGATCCCACTGATAACGAGTAGGCCCAAACAATTCAATTGGAGTAGTGGCGTTACCATACCACATAGTTCCTGTAACCACGAAAGCCGCAAAGAATACGGCAGCGATACTACTAGAGAGGACGGTTTCAATATTACCC
>JASJDX010000133.1 GCA_030064975.1 Pleurocapsa sp. MO_192.B19 | reverse complement strand
CCCGTCGGCAGGAACATCCTGCATCTGCTCATCCACTACCCGCATTTCGGCAGCATGAATATAAGGTACTCCCTGTCTAGCCTTGAGTCTGGCCCGTTCCTCCGAGGGACAATTATCCCAAGCTGGTTGCCATTCACAAATGCTATGAGGGCCGTAGGTTTCGGTAAGTCCATAAACATGAGTAATCTCAATGCCTAACTTTTCCATTCCTTGAATTAGGGTTGGCGAAGGAGGTGCACCTGCCGTAGCAACCTGGAGAGGGTAATTTAACTGCAAAGTTTTGATGCTGGGTGAGTTGAGCAACATGATTAAGACGGTAGGCGAAGCGCAAAAATGAGTCACCTCCTCCTGCTTGATTAAGGAAATAACCGTTTTGGGGAGGAGCTTACGCAAGCAGATGTGAGTACCGCCCACAGCTACTACTCCCCAAGGAAAACACCAACCGTTGCAATGGAACATAGGTAAAGTCCAGAGATAGACGCTTCGACTATCGAGCTTCAGTTCTAAGGCTTCTCCCAGGGCATTGAGATAAGCACCTCGGTGGGTGTACATTACCCCTTTGGGTTGACCACTAGTGCCACTAGTGTAATTCAGAGAAATTAAGTCATTTTCGCTATCGAGTCTTAAGGGTAAAGTTGTTGCCGAGCCTGTAGCTAAGAAGCTTTCGTATTCTAAACCAGGTAATTTTTCTCCAGTTGTCTCAGCTTGGTCGTCTATGATATTGACAATTTCCCTTACTGTTGTCAACTCGTCTCTGATGGGAGCTATCAGGTGAGAAAATTCCGTATCCACAAACAACAGGCATGCTCCAGAATCGTTCAAAATCTGGCGAATGTCTGAGGGAGAGAGGCGAATGTTAATCGCTACCAGCACTCCTCCTGCTAGAGGGACACCGAAATGAGCTTCTAGCAGAGGCGGGATATTGGGAGCCAAGAAAGCCACACGCTCTCCTTTGGACAAGCCCCAACTTCTCAAGGCACTGGCAAGTTGATTGACTCGCGCCGCTAATTGGGAATAGGTTAAACGTTGCGAACGGTACACTACAGCTTCTTTATCCCGAAACACCTGGGCACTTCTCGACAAAAAGCTTTGGGGGGAGAGAAAGCGGTAAAAAACTTCACTTGATAGCATTGCTGTACTTTCCTATTACTTGACCCCGTGTGCAACTTTTTTTTAGGGATTGATTTTAGTAGCTTTCAAAAAGAGGATTTTGTTAAAGATAAACTGAGTTTCTTATTCTCTTGCAGAAAATTGCACACCGCGTTACTTTTATCATCATTTAACTCCCTTAAGTTGCTTAAATTCTATTCTTTTATCTTTTCTTAAATCGAACAGGATTTATTCGACTTTTGGCAAACAGTATGAAGACTCAAGATAATCCCAAGGCACCAGGATTGATTAATCCCTTGGGGTCGAGCGATTGTTTGATCGCTTGGATAAGCTTGGCACTCGCAGGATCGAGTCTTTCTCGATAAGCATAGAACCTGCCGAGCTGAAAATGGGTTGCGCCATTGGCATCCATTAACTCGGTCACTTCTTTTTTCAATTGGGTCACTTTTTCCCGTGCTGCGGGGTTTGGGGCAAAAGTTTTTAGATGTTTGAGGTAACTTTTAGGCAAACGTCGCTGATGAAAGCTCTGTAATTGATCGGGCCAATAAAATACAGGTTCGATCAAAAATCCATTGGTACCGGCGGCGGTCATCAGATAACCCACCAAGATTTGATAGGCTTCCATTTCCGTTTTTCTGGCAGCAAAAAAATCTAGTAACTGTTGATAAACGGCAGATGCTTGAGAATAACGAAACACGCCATGTACTGGTACCCAGCGTTCCCCTTCTGGCCCTACCATAGACGTTGGTGGAGTAAAAGGATTGGAGCGGATTACGACTGGAATGGTGTTTTCGATTTCCTTGCCTGAGTCGCTGACAAGATCTTTTAACGCGTCCGACTTTTGTTTTAACGCTGGCTCAGACTCGGCCTCAACAACGCAGTGAAGTGAATAATTAACCTGGTCGAGAAACTTGCGACCCGCCTTGGCGATTTTGGTCCCGGTCTTAACCATCTCTGTCAAACTTTCACTTTGTTTTAATACTTTGCCAAACTTTGACAAATCATCGGTCAATGACGTACGTTTCATACGTTGCTGTTGTAACACCGGGTCAAAAGCAACACATTCACTCACCAGCGCAGCACGCTGAATTTTACCCACCACGTTAAACAAAACGTCAAAATGCTCAAAAGCAAAGGAAAATCCCCGATAATATTTGGGAACCGGTACCAGCCGTAAACAGATTTCTGACTTGATACCCAAAGCGCCACAGTCTCCAGTGAGTAATCCACAAAGGTCGGGGCCAAAAAATCGTATAGCTTGTTGCTCACCTTTTAGATAACAACCAGTATGTAAGGTTTCGCCATCAGCAACAATCGCTTTAATTCCCAATACACTCTCGGCGCTTATCCCTGAATCTGCCGAGCCAAAAAATAAGCAGTTTTGTGAAATACCAGCGCCGATGGTCGCTTCTAACCCAGACAAGGTTCCCCAGAAAGGCGTTCGTAGGTTCAGTGGTTTAAGAGATTCTGACAACTGAGCCCAGGTCACCCCTGGCTCGACGCGGACAAAGCGATCGGTTTCATTGATTTCCAAGATCTGATTTAACCCAGTGGTATCAAGGCAAACACAAGTTTTTTCGGACTGGTTAAGATAGCCAGCGGTATAGGATAACCCCCCTCCCCGCGGCAGAATCGCGATATCTTTTTGATAGCAATAGCGAATCATCTCGACCAACTGTTGTTGGCTGGTTGGCCGCAAAACCGCAACCACCTGCTTGCCCGAAGAAAAGACATCTTGCGAGAAATAATGACATTCGGCTATATCAGTAATAACTAGCGTTTCACCAATTTTTTCTTTTAAATCATTAGGTTGCGAGGATAAGGTATTCATACTTTAGGCTTTTTTTGAATTATCAAACTAGTCAATCGACGTTCTTCGGTTGACCCAAATCTGGCGTTAATACAACAACCATATAAATTCACTAAGTGTTTAAACTGAATTGTCTTTACCATGTGCTGCCTGAAAACGTGCTTGGTCTTGTTGAGTAATATCGGGATTATGCAGCATCCAGTAGCAGTCCAGGCGGTTTTTGGTACGAAATAGCAGCAATGAGCCACTTTCAGTCCAGAAGGGGCCATGGGGTATATGTGCTGGTCGCCAGTAGTAGCCATCCTTGCCCATGATTGCATAGCGACGATTGAAAGGATCATCGCTCATTGACCAATGCCCCTGGACATCTCCGCGAATGACGTATGCCTCTTCAATAGAAGGATGACCAGCATAGAAGTTACCTTCAATCCACATTGGTACCAAGCCAAGAACCCAGGTAGCGCGTCCAGTTTTTTGATTGGTATACAGACTCTTGCGCGCTGAGCCAGGAGGTAGAAAGGTTGTGCTTTCCCATTTCATTGCGTGTAGTTCCTGTGCAGGCAAATACTCAGCCATTCGTTCGTGATGCTGCATCTTAACATGATAAGCAGAGTTCTCAGGAATTTGCTTAAGGCTCGCATAATCTTTGGTTTTGTAAGTGGGGGTAGCATCTGGCATCCACAGAAGTACTGTATCCTCTTCTGCTACCCAGGGACCGCTAGGAATACCCGCAGGCAGGAAGGAATAGCTTAGATTACGCAATAAAAATCCGCCCTGACGAAGTTTGCCAGTTAAGACAAATATTTCAATATCGGTGTTGAAGTGACCAATTGGTGCGCTCCATCCTTTCTTTAAGGTAACTCGCTGGGTTGATTCCCCAGTGGATTCGTCAGCAGAGAGTATCTGGGCTGTACCGTGTTTACTAGTGATAAAGTTCTCGATCTCAAACGGTACCATTGGAAATTTGAGGACTGAGTTAAGTGACTCTTCTGACTCTATGTGTTGACGTCCGATAGAAGTGCTTTTATTAGCCCGAAGACCATTTTGGATATGCGGAATACTGATATTACTATTCTGGGAAGACATGCTGTTTTTATCTAATCCTTTAACCATCTTTGTTCCCTCTACAGTTTTTATCTATTGATTTATCTGATTTATCGTTTTATGCGAGAAAATCTAATATTATTGTAGAAATTTCTTCTGGCTTCTGATTTAGCATCCAGAGGGTTCCACCTTCGAGTTCAACCTTCTTGCTATGAGAAATCGCTTTTGAGAGCCAAAATTGATTTTTAGCCTTGGCTAAACCAGCTTTCTCTAATGGTTCCAAACTCTTTTCCCCAGACAAAATCAGAGTAGGACACTTAATCGAACGAAATCGTTCTTGGGCATCAAGACAATAGTTGGCTACAGCCATACCCGTATATACTGGGGAGCCAAAACACTTTAAATCCTCTAAAACACAACGGTGATTTAACTCTCCATTACCAATATAGTGGGTACGAGCTAACCATCTTTGCATCAAGTGAGAGCCATCGGCTTTAATTCGAAACCCATCAGAATATCTCTTGGCAATTTTGTCAGTCTCTTCTCTATCAAATCCATGTACATTGCAAAGAATTAATTTTTCCACCCGCTCTGGGTAGGCTACTGCCAATTCTCCGGCAATATAACCACCGGTGAGGCTCCCGAGTATACTGCTTTTTTTAATGCCCAATTCATCCCAAAGTGCGATCGCGCTTTTAGCATAGTCGGCAACGGAATATATTCTGGGGGGCTTGTCAGAATCGCCTAGCCCCATTAAATCCATAGCAATGACCTGTCTATTTTGAGCTAGGATAGGCATGATCTCGCGAAATTCATCGCTACTGCGAGGAGTCATATGCAGTAACAGCAGAGGCTCTCCCTCACCACCAATTCGATAAAGAATCTGACCATCTTCTGTATCCAAAAATGCTCTTTTAATTTGTTTCATTTTTTTGGGTCTCATTCCTCTTTTGATAGGTCTTGAAGAAAGGTAGCGGGATACCAGCAGTTTCTTCAGTTAAACTCTTGGTTAGTTTCCGATTTTGGTAAGGTTGCAATTGCTTGTTCTTTCTTAGGTTTATTAGAGGAAATTGTTATATATTTTTTCTTTAAAGATTATCTCAAGGACGAGTATAGGATTGCTCAAAGTGGTTTCTTACCTTCGCTGCGACAACTGCCAAAACTGTAGCAAACAATGAAACAAATACAGCTACAAAGGAAATCCAAGAATCATCTGTTGATATGGCTAAGGCTGCTAAGGCGATCGCTAATCCCACTAATACTTGTTTAACCCGCTTTGTTACCCGATAAGCTCGATTACAGGAACCACAGATAAGTGTGTGTCGCCTTAATCGATCTAAAGGTGCTGGTTGCTGATGATCTTCCAATAGCTCCTTTGGTTCTTTCGAGGTGCAAAACCCCTGATAATATGGCAAAGAAGACCCATATTTATCCAGCCACTTGCGATACTCAACCACCAGCACATCTGATGTTTTAAGTGGTAAATAAACGTCTTTCAGGCTTTGTCCCAACCTCTTAACTTGCTCCTGCTGACCCACAACAAGGGACAAATCCTCCTCCAAGAATTGATTGCGATACCAATGCTCAAACCAGCGAGGTTGTAGCTTGAGTTTCCACGTTGAAGAGTTGCTATAGTTCCTGATGATAATACGACAGCGTCCTATTCCTAGTGGCAAGGAATAAAGAGCAGCGCCACCAATGCGATTTGAACTTGAATTTCTGTATGTCACCAAATTGGGAGCAATAAAATTAAGGCTAACCCAATTCTGATTTGGGGTCCTTGTTTTTCGGTATCTACCTTGAATGCCCTGCACGGAAAAATCGATAACCTCGATTTCCAGAGGTTGGGCGTATTTTCGACCCTTAAATGTTGCCTCATGGCTGATGTAGATGTGAGATGGATCAACAATATTTTCCATAAAAAAGATTTGATCGTAAGGCAGATCTAACATATAGTCTGAGCTAGCAACTGTCGGATCGTCCAAATCTGCTACGGTCGGGATAAGTTTCTCATCAGCCGTTTCTGCACTCCCAGCCCACATCCAGACTATACCTTGGCGTTCTACAACGGGAAAGGATTGCACACAGGCTTTTACTGGAATTTTGGCATCTGCTGGTAACTGGGGAATGTGAAGACATTGACCATCAGTGCTAAACTGCCAACCGTGATATAAGCACTCGATTTTGCCATCTATTATTTGTCCATCAGATAGTTTAGCAGCACGGTGGGGACAACGATCTGTTAAACATCCCAGTTTTCCATCCTGGTGTCTGAATAAGACAAAAGCTTCATCATAAAGGTAAAAACTGTATGGGCGGTCTTTCGGTAGGTCTTGAAGGAAGGTGACGGGATACCAACAGTTTCTCCAGTTAAACTCTTGGTTGGTCTCTGGTTTTGGTAATGTTACAGTTGGTTGTTCTTTCTTAGATTTATTAGGAGTAATTGTCATATACTTTTCCTCCAAGAATACTGCTTTTTTTGATGTCTAATTCATCCCAAAGTGCGATCGCGCTCTTTGTATAGTCCGCGACTGAATATATATATATCTATCGAAAAACTTCTATCGCTTCCGCTCTTCCTTAATTAGAGTTCTTTGATAAATTTCATGGTTCTTGAACCAATGCCAGGTACGAGCGCGATGATTATTACAGGGACTGATATGAATCATTTCATATATATAAGCATTAGCTATGTCTTTGTAACTAAAATAGAGAATAATCAGGGAATCGTTAGCTTCCCAAGCTTTCCCGTCAATACGTTCCGTGTCAAACCAGAGTGCTTTGTCTCGATACATTCCTGGAAACTGATACTCTTCATGTTTACCATCAGCCCAGTTATATCTATTGGTTTGAAAGTAAGGATAGTCTTTTCCTTCGGGAAACTCACAAGTTATATGGGACTCATTGCGATCGAGAATATTGCCATCATTGTCAATGGTTGTGTAAGTACCAACCCAGTCACCTTCATGTCTTACGAGTACGGTCATTTCATCTTTGATATTAGGCATAGGAATTTCTCCTGGTTTTGCTAATCTCAAATTAAGTTTATTGCAGATTTCCTTAATTTTCCGTTAAATATAAGTATAAACAAGTCAATCTTTTCAGCAGCTTATCGTCTGAAAAGCTTGCCCTGCCAATCTTATAAATTACTTCTCATGGGGTAAACGCGATATCATACTTGATTAAAAGCAAAAACTCTAATTAAAACTAGACTGATAACAGATAAAAATAGCCAACATAAACCCGCTAAATAAAATGGTTTTAATCCCGATTGTTTAATTTTAGCAAAGCTAGTTTCTAAACCCATAGCTGCTGTAGCAACTGCTAGTAAAAAGACATTAAGGCTACTAAAAATTGTCTTGATATTTTCTGGAATAGTTAACCACGTATTAATCGAAGAGACAGCTAAAAAAAGTAGGATAAACCAGGGAATAGGTAATTTACGCCAGGAAAATTTTTCCGCTGAAGCTTGCCACTGAACAGAGGTGAATCCAATCGCAATGATAGTTGGGGCTAGAAATATGACACGGGCTAATTTAGAAACAGTTGCTACTTCTCCACTAACTGAGCCATTTTGAAAAGAAGTAGCGATAACTTGAGCTGTTTGTTGAATTGAGATACCACACCAAAGTCCAAATTCTTGAGAGGAAAGTTGAAGTATCTGATTAAATAAAGGATACAAAAAGATAGCCATTGTACCGAAAGCAGTCACCATGGCGACAGAGTAGGATACATCTTCTTCCGAGGCATCTACTACCGCATTAGTAGCAACAATAGCAGAAGTTCCACAAATAGAAGTGCCAGCGGCAACTCTTAAAAGTCGATCGCTAGTTGAACAACAGTTATATCATCTTGAAAACTATCTTAATTGTCTTGACATTTTTCTTCGTATTTGGGGGTAGAGATTTCGGTATATTATTATGAGCCGTATCTTATGGGTATAACTGCCACTAATGGTATGGTCTACGATCGCTCCCTATATTTTTAAAATCCCTAATTATCCTGAATGACTACGAATTCTATCCAAGAACAACTAAAAGAATTAAATACCGAAGCCGTAAGTTCTATTGCCACAACAGATAGCTTAGATGAATTAGAACAGCTAAGAGTTAAGTATTTGGGTAAAAAAGGTCAGCTATCCCAAATTTTGCGAGGTATGGGCAAATTAACCCCAGAAGAACGACCTGCGGTTGGTCAAAGCGCCAATGTAGTTAAAGAAGAAGTCCAAACTAGCATAGAACAGCGAAAACAAGACTTACAACAAGCCAAAATTGAGGCACAAATTAAAGCTGAAACCTTGGATGTAACTATGCCAGGGGTCAGTCGTCCTTTGGGTCGAGTTCATCCTCTTAATGGGGTGGTGGATCGAGTATTGGATATCTTTGTTGGTTTGGGCTATACCGTCGCTACTGGCCCCCAAATAGAAACAGATTATTATAATTTCGAGGCTCTTAATACTCCCCCAGATCATCCCGCTAGGGATATGCAGGATACGTTTTATTTGCCAGGGGGGAACTTATTACGGACTCATACCTCCCCAGTACAAATTCGCTATATGGAAAGCCACGAACCACCCATCAGAATTATTGCCCCTGGTCGCAATTATCGTCGAGATACCGTAGATGCTACCCATTCAGCAGTGTTTCATCAGGTAGAAATATTAGCTATTGATCGGGGAATAAAATTTACTGACCTCAAAGGCACAATTAAAGAATTTTTACAGCGAATGTTTGGTGATGAACTTCCTGTACAGTTCCGCACCAGTTATTTTCCCTTCACTGAACCTTCTGCTGAAGTAGATGTACAGTGGAAAGGCAAATGGTTAGAAGTAATGGGTTGCGGAATGGTCGATCCTAATGTACTAAAAGCCGTTGGTTACGATCCTGAAATATATACAGGTTTTGCCGCAGGTTTTGGAGTAGAAAGATTCGCGATGGTTTTACACCAAATTGATGATATTCGCCGCTTGTATAATAGCGATTTGCGTTTTTTAAATCAATTTTGATTTATAGTCATGCCAATTATTTTCTAGAAGAGAAAAATAAAGTAGTGAAAGTAAATCTACTAGATGAAGTTGCTCAGTAGTCTGACCAGTATAACGAACGTAGTAATCGTCTTGGTGCGTATTTCCAATCGGAGAAAACCTCCAAGGGATCGCACCGCTAGATTAATAGTAAATTGCAGTTGCATACAATTGTGACTGGGTTTTTAGTTGGACAATGTTAAGTTTATCCCAAAGGTGGTAGAAAAAAGCTATAGGCGACACCGACGATGACAATGGCAATAACTAAAGGCATGATTAAACTCCTAAGTTTGTTTGATAATAATTATTTTTTAATTTAAAGGAAAAAAGTGACAAAACCAGAACATTTCTCAGCAGGGACACTAAAAAAAGCAAAATTTTAATAAAAGTTGAATGTGGGTTTTTGCTGCACTAAATTTGGTAAATTGATTTGTTCTAATAAAGACCAAAATTCTTGTGAATCACTGTTTAGATGATTCTGATTCTGAACTATCATCATGTAATTGCAGGCAAGAGCATCATACCAAATACCGACTTTCGCGTATTCGATACTACAAAATGATGTGTCATTAGTGTTCTCAGAAAATTTATTAGATATTAATGGAGGTATGCGCTCTATCCATGCTTGAGCAAATAAATTTCTCGACGGTTTTTTTTCGTTACAAACAACAGTTACTGTCCAGCGATAGATTTTTCCAATTTCTAGAGGGCTACTATTCTCAGGTAATTTTAAAGCGACGATTCCAGGTTCAGGGGTAAACTCTTCGATAAATATTGGTTTTTTTCCTGGTTCTAGTAAAGTAAAACGTAATGGTGAAGATAGTTTTTGAGACAAATACCAGAAGAAAATAGGACGTTCTGAAACAGTAGTAGCAGTATGATCTTGTGGAACAAGTAGGATAACTGTATGGTTTAAAGATTGAGTACATCCTCTAGAACCTCCAGCAGTTCTAGGTTGACGGCGAACTTTGCCTTTCGGCGGACTATATGTCGCTCGATTTTCAGACATACTACTAGCAGGCAATACGTTAAAAACAACAACCGCAAAGTAGATTACTACACTTAAATACTTAAAAAAAGCTTTCATCTGAAATAAAAAATAGAAGTAAACAATCTTGTGAATATCAACACCTCTTCTAAAGAAGCGATTGCCAAGCAATTTCAGTATTTACATTCAAATGCAATTGTAATTTTTTGTGTGTTAATGTTATCTTTTGTACCCAAAGCTATCATAGCTAAAGAAGTATCTTTAACTCAATCTCAAATAAATGTTCTATTTAATAAGGCAAATCAAGCTTATGCTGCGGGCGATTATCAAGAAGCGATCTCTATTTGGTTAAAAATAGTCAAGCAAAAAGAAGAGAAATCAGCTCGATTAGCCACTGTCTATTCGAATTTGGCTTCAGTATATCGGCATCAAGGAAAATCAGGAGCAGCAGTAAGATACTGGCAAAAATCAAGTCAAATTTATCGAGAAATCGATCGCCCGAGTAAATTAGCAGCAACACTTACGGATACAGCTAGAGCTTATAACGATCTCGGACAACCTCGTTTTTCTATTCCCTTACTCACTGAAGCTATTTTTATTGCCAAACAAGAAGATTTAGGTTTAGTACAAAATGTAGCTTATTTGGCCTTGGGGAATGCTTATATAATTCAAAAAAAATACAATTTGGCAATTGATGCTTATAAAAAAAGTTTAGAAAATGTTGTACAGACAAATAAAGATTTACCTACTGTTGTTTGGAACAATCTAAGTAAAGCCTATCAACAAAAAGCTTTAATTACTCGCTCAAAAGCGATCGCAGCAGCAGAAGAAGGGGAATTATCAGCATCTAAATTATGGCAACAGGTAAAAAGCGATCGTGCTCTAGCTTGGCAAGCAGCACAAAAGGCAGTAAAAATCGATGAAAATAGCCAATCATTAGCTCAAGCAGAAGCCCTAATTCAAATGGCTAAACTAGATCGAGATTCTTCTACAGAGTCATTTAATATTGTTAATGATTTACAAAAAGCAGAAGCAATATTGTCAGCTTTACCTGATTCCTACCATAAAGTATATGCTCTAATCGATCTAGGCAAACTCAATAATGACTCTATTGCTAAATCGAGAGTAATTTTCAACTCTGCGGTAAAAATTGCTCAAGAAATCAATAATCCGAGAGTTATTTCCTTTGCTGCGGGAGCTATGGGCAAACATTATGAGTCTCAGCAGCAATACCAGCAAGCTTTATATTGGACTGAAAAAGCACAGTTTGCGGCTCAACAAGCACAAGTTCCAGATAGTCTGTATCAGTGGGATTGGCAAGCAGCAAGGATTTACCATGCTACTGGAAAAACAGAGTTGGCTATTAAAGCTTACGAAAGAGCGATCGCCTCATTACAATCAATTAGAAGTAGTATCGCTCAGACCAAGGGCAATTCTCTCTTGAGCTTTCAAAGCGATATTGAACCTGTTTATCGTAGTCTGATTCAATTGTTATTGTCTAATAATTCTTCCCAAGATAATCTTCAAAAAGCTTTACAAACTAAAGATTTACTACTGCTAAGTGAATTAGAAAACTTTTTTGAAGACGATTGTTTTGAACTAGAAGTTTATACCGAGGCAGATAGATTATCCTATCTAAACAAAACTAATACTGTAGTTGTTAATACAATAATATTAAATGACAAGATATATTTAATTTGGCAATTTCCTAATGGTAAATTTAAAAAATATGCTGTAAATATTGCTCAAGAAAAGCTTGAGAAGCTTGTAACTCAATGGCGATTTGATTTAGAAAATAGAGAAAACGATAATTATCTAAGTCTTTCTCAACAATTTTATAAATTACTGTTTTCGTCAACAATCAAATCTGATTTGGAATTAATCAAGCCCAAAAATCTAATTTTTGTCAATGATGGAATATTACGTAATGTACCAATGGCAGCTCTTCACGATGGTCAGAAGTTTTTAATTGAAGATTATGCTGTTGTTAATTCTTTAGGCTTGAACATACGAAGCAAACAACCAAATTCAACCTTAGAAAAAGCTTTAGTGTTTGGTTTATCCGCAGGCACAGATCAATTTCCTCCAATACCATACGTTAAACAGGAAATCAAAATATTAAGCAAATTGGTGGATGAAAAACAGTTTTTGAACGAAAAATTTGATTCCAACAGCTTTAGACAACAGATAGAGTCTAGTAAGTCCTCGTTAGTTCATATAGCTACTCATGGGCGATTTGGGGGAACTACTGAAAATAGTTTTTTACAAGCATTTCAAAGTCAAATTAGTCTAAAAGAACTAGAAGAAACACTAAATATTCATAATACTAATTTTCCTAATGATCCTATTCAACTACTAGTTTTGAGCGCGTGCGAAACGGCAGCAAGTAATCCGAGAACAACTTTAGGAATGTCAGGAGTAGCAGTAAGAGCAGGGGTAAGTAACGTATTAGGAAGTCTATGGTCTGTTAACGATCAACAAATAGTTTCATTAATAGATGGGTTTTATAGTTACTGGATTCGTGATGGATTATCTAAGTCTAAAGCTTTACGTCAAGCTCAATTAGATTTAATCAAAAGTTCCAATTATCATCCTAGTACTTGGTCAAGCATGATTTTGATTCAAGAATGATTTTCTCTCTTGACTTGAGTGCTGTTCTACAGCTTAAAATAAGCCTAGTAACACCAATGGCAATTTATGGAATCGAATCCAATACAATTGTTTTTAAGACAGCAGTTAGTGGGTATAGTTTCCAGAAAACTAAAAAAAGCTGACTATTTAATGATTTCACTTCAAGTTAGTCAGAAATTATGTTGGTCAATAATTTTGCTTTTAACTATTCCTCATACATTAGTTAAAGCTCAGATTATCCCAGATGGCTCGCTACCTACATCTGTCGAACAACAAAGAGAAAATAGCTTGAATATTAACGGTGGAGAAAGAGCAGGAAACAATCTTTTCCATAGTTTTAAAGAATTTTCTGTGCCTGAAGGAATTGAAGCAGTATTTAGAAATGTGCCAGATATTGAGAATATTTTTACTCGTATTACAGGTGAATCAGTTTCTACGATCAATGGTATTCTCAGAAGTCAGGGTGAGGCTAACTTTTTTTTACTCAATCCCAACGGTATTATTTTTGGAGAAAATGCTCAGTTAGATGTGAGTGGGTCGTTTATTGCTACAACTGCTGAAAGTATTCAATTTGAGGATGGAGTAAATTTTACTACATTAGAAGAATCAGAAACACCTATTTTGACTGTCAGCGTACCTATTGGTTTAGGATTTGGCAGCGACCCAGGAAGTATTGTCGTTCAAGGAACAGGTCATAATATCAGTAGCGACCCTCAAACTCTTGAACTGATTAAGAGTAATAGACCTGTGGGACTGCAAGTACCATCTGGTAAAACTTTAGGTTTAGTAGGTGGAAATATTAGTTTAGAAGGGGGTAATCTTACCACAGAGGGAGGAAGAATAGAGTTAGGAAGCGTTGGTGGTGGCGAAACAGTTAAACTTATTCCTGACAATTCGGCATGGAAATTGAATTATCGGGAAGTTGAACAATTTCAAGATATTAATTTTTCTCAAGCTTCATCAGCAGATGCTAGTGGCAGTGGTGGTGGAAGTATTCAACTGCAAAGTGGGCAAGCAAATATTGTTGATGGTTCAATAATTTTGAGCGAAACATTGGGCAATAGTTCTGGGAAAGACCTAATAGTGAAAGCTTCAGAATCAATAGAGCTAGTTGATGGTGGCAGCATTTTCAGCACTACCAAAGCTGACGGTCAAGGAGGTGATATTGTCATAGAGACCAGAGACTTGCGTGTGACTAATGCGCCGTCGTTCATAGCAAATACGACCTTTGGTGGGGGAAATTCGGGCAATTTAAGTATTATAGCTGAAAACATCGAAATCATAGGTACAGGCTCTGCTGAATTTGGTTTCCTGGCTGGAATTGCTTCGACGGTGCAAATAGGAGCTATGGGTAATGGAGGTGATGTAACTATTGAAGCAGATCGCTTGCGGGTGAGTAATTTAGGTCAAATTCAAGCTAGTACAGCAGGAAGTGGCAATGCAGGCAATTTACACGTTACGGCATCAGATATAGAGGTTACTGGTGGCAACTCACTGGGAGGTTCTGGCTTGGGTGCAACTACTTTTCCAGGAGCTACAGGCAATGGTGGTGATGTAACTATTGCAGCAGATCGCCTACGGGTGAGCAATTTAGGTCAAATTCAAGCTAGTACAGCAGGAAGTGGTAATGCAGGCAATTTAGAGATTACGGCATCAGACATAGAGGTTACTGGTGGCAATGAGTTGGGTGTTTCTAGCTTGAATACAGTAGCTTTTCCAGAAGCTACAGGTAATGGTGGTAATTTGACTATTGAAACAGATCGCTTGTTGGTAGCTAATGGCGCACAATTAGCCACAGCAACTATTGGATTTGGAGATGGAGGTAATTTGATAGTCAAAGCTGGTCAAATAGAACTAATCGGTTCTTCCTTCTCCTTCAATAGTGGTTTTTTCGCAAGTGCAATAATTGGTAATGGAAATGGCGGTGATATAGATGTTGATGCCGACTCACTAACTATTAATGATGGAGCTACTATTAGTGCTGGCAACTTCTCAAATCTAGCATCTCCAGGTATGGGTTCACCAGGAAACATCAATATTAGAGCAGAAAATATTCGTCTCTCTGAAGGTAGTATCACCGCCAACACTTTGATAGGGGATCGAGGTAATATTGTTTTGGATGCAAATCAGATTCAATTAATAGATGGCAGTGAAATCACTACTGACGCAGAAAGTACCGATGGCGGTAATATCAATATTGGTACAGATTCTTTGACTGTTTTAGATCGTAGCCTCATCAGTGCCAATACTTTTGTCGGGCAAGGGGGCAATATTCAAATCACTACTGAAGGATTATTTAGGTCTGCTAACAGTACTATAGAAGCTAGTTCTGAATTAGGAATCGACGGCACAGTTCAAATTAATACGCCTGATATTAATCTACAACGGGAATTAGAACAATCAGAAATAGAACTTATAACTGCTGAAAATGCGATCGCCAATAGCTGTTTAGCTCGTAGTAACAGACAAGGAAGTTTTACTATTGGTAATAGTGGATTGCCAAAAAACCCTGATTCTAACTACAGCGATTTAGATTTCTCTCTAACGGGAGTGGGTTCACTTCCTGTTATTACTGAAAAATTTGCGCCCAACCAAGGAAACAACTGGCAGCAACATTCAGTGATGATTCCCGCTGAAAAAATGGTAACTACAGAGGATGGCAGAATTTTTCTCGTAGCTGCACCACAAAAGACTGAATCTCTTTTTTGTTCTTCTTTGTTCTTCCTCAAATAATTAGATTGAGGCAAGTTAAAAATTTCTCAAAATAAGTAGGTGGGTGTAATTAAATTTAACTCTAAAAATTGTTCCCCCAAAATTATTTGTAAGAATCAAAGTTAGACAAATTTAATATAAGAATCAATCTATGACATCCGCCACAATTTTAGATAAGTCAACTGATACTAAATCCTGTTTGAATACAACACTTACTCGTTGTGTGAAGGCAGGAGGCGCAAAGGCATTCTTTTTGCCGCATGCAAGCAGAAAGCAGAAGGGTTTAAGTCTAATCTAAAATCCCAAACCAAAAGTATGCTTTGGTAATCGGATTTAGTATGAGAAGTGAAGGTGGAACTTATGAGGCGATGCCTTCGGCTAGGCTTCGCCAATCGCACATACTTTTAATGTGAGTGTGGGGACTGCTAAATACCACGGGGATGAAAAATAAGTAATGAGAACAATAGCTTAAAATTATGAAAAGTTAAAGATGCGTGTCCTAAATTAGGTAAATTGCTATATTACCTATAGGTATATATATTCATAACTACTAAATCAAGTTGCTAAGAATCAGAAGGTGAGAGATCCAGATCGCACTTTAAACTCTGCCGCACCAGTGGGAAGGATATTTCACCTTGCCAACGGAACTATTCAAAGTTGCAACGCCAATGCCTGTAAAATTTTAGGCTATAGTTTTGAGCAATTGGTAGGAAGTTCCTCATTTGAATTACCTTGGCAAACAATTCAGGAAAATGATTCTGCATTTTTCTTAGAAACTCATCCAGCGATCGCTTCTATTAAAACGACTCAACCTTACTATAATGTATTGATCGGTTTTTACCAGCCTAGTGGAGACTTAATTCGGCTGTCAATTAATACTCTTCCTCTATATAAAGCCAATAGTAATGAGCTTTATGGGGTAGAAGTAAGTTTTATCGATCTTACTCAAGATACTAAAGTTAGAATTAAGCCTAAAACTACACGAAACCCAGGCTATTCAAAACAAATATCTAATAATTCTAGCAATATCATTAATGGAAGACAAAAGAAAATAACCATTACTGAAAGCGAACAGAGGTTAAAACTAGCTACAGATGCCGCTGGCATTGGCATGTGGTTTTGGGACTTGGTAGAGGATGTAGTGGAGTGGACAGAATTAGGTAAAGCTATTTTCGGATTACCTCTTGATGAAGAACTAAATTTCGAGAAGTGCTTTAAGATGATTCATCCTGAAGATCGAAATCTAGTTCAAGCAGGATTAGACAAAGCTTTAGCTAATCAAACACAATATAGTATTGAATATCGTGTTGTCTGGTCAGATGGTAGTGTTCATTGGACAGCAGCCAAAGGTAGAGGCATTTATAACGAAAACGGTGAACCTGTCAGCATGATGGGTATAGTTCAGGATATTAGCGATCGCAAAGAAACCGAACAAAGGCTAGAAGAGAACGAACAGTTGTTGCGGTTAGCATTAAAAAATGCCAAGGCAGGACTGTGGGATTGGGATCTGGTGAGTCAGGAAGTTACTTGGTCGCCAGAGAATTACGAACTATACGGCATAGATCCCAAGATAAAACCCCTGCATTATCAAGACTGGGAGCATACACTCTATCCTGACGATCTAGATGCTAGCAATCAGGAAGTACAAAAAGTTTTCCCTATGTATTTGATCACTTTCGCCAAGAAAATAGTGCTAATACTAGAGAATTTGGCGGATTAGGTTTGGGATTGGCGATCGTTAAGCATTTAACTGAACTACATGGAGGTACAGTAGCCGTATCAAGTCCAGGCTTAAATAGAGGAGCAACATTTAGCGTCAAGTTACCACTTATGAATATATCTATATCAGAGTCAATCAATATCAACCCTCTCGACCAATCAGCACAGCCAAGTCGCTTCAAAGGTTTAACGTTGTTAGTAGTGGATGATGAACCAGATTCACTAGACATCTTAACCTTAGTTTTGGAGGAAGAAGGTGCAGAAGTCATATCGGTAGTATCCGCCCAAGCAGCTTTGTCAGTATTTAGCAAGATAACTCCCGATTTAATAGTTAGCGATATTGGTATGCCTCATACCGACGGCTACACCTTGATCGAAGAAGTTCGTAAACTACCTCAAGGACAAAATATACCTGCGATCGCTCTGACGGCTTATGCGGGAGAAATTGATATGCAGCAAAGTCTTGATGCAGGATTTCAAAAGCATCTGGCTAAACCAATAAATATTCCTCAGTTGATTAGAGCAATTACAGAATTATTGTGAGATTAGAGCCAATAGTAATATCGGGAATTGTTTTAGAGATATTGATTTTCGGTTCAATTATCTGGTGGACTGTTAGCAAGTTAAATAAAAGCGAACGCCAAAAACAGCAGTATTATCAACAATTATTAGATAGCGAACAAAGATTTAAAGCTATCTTCGACCAAACTTTCCAATTTACAGGCTTACTCAAGCCCGATGGCACGCTCTTAGAAGCAAATAAAACTGCCCTGGATTTTGGTGGTATTTCTAAGTCGGACGTGGTAAATAAACCTTTTTGGTCAGCATACTGGTGGCAAATTTCTTCCCAGACTCAATCGGATTTGCGTAATGCGATCGCTAAAGCTAAAACAGGGGAATTTGTCCGCTATCCAGTGGAGGTTCAAGGTAAAGACAATCGCGTTATTACGATTGATTTTTCTTTACGCCCAGTTAAAGATAAAACAGGAGAAGTTATCTTACTGATTCCAGAAGGCAGAGATATCAGCGAAAAAGTTAAAGCCGAAACAGCTTTAGAGGAAAGTAAAGCTAAATATAAAGCAATTATTGAAGAACAAGCCGAATTGATCTGTCGTTATCGCCGAGATGCTACGGTTTCCTATGTCAACGATGCTTATTGCAAACTCCTGTAACAGTAATGGTCAAAGGAATTAGGGAACGAATTTTTCAACCAGCAGCACTCAATGATTTATTTGAACGCCATGCAGTCAAACAATATACGAGAGAGTTGTTGTTTTCTAATGTGGTCAATTTGATGAGCTTGGTAGTAAGTGGAATTCATCCGTCCGTCAGCGCAGCATACAAAGCCTTAGAGAAAACCATAGGAGTTTCGCGCCCGGCATTATAGGGCAAACTCATTGGTCACAAGTTAAGCTCGTAAGCCAGTTGTCAAAGAGGTTTTGAGAGGAGATTGCCAGAAAAACTGGTCAGAATTTCGCTGTTTATCTGGAAAGGGAGCAATGATTAACTTTTTCTTCGGTTTTCTCTGTCGTTTAACAATACCCAAACATTTCACAATATCAGGATGAGAAAAATATTTGACTGGATCTTGAGTTTCTCCACGCTTTGAAGCACCGTGAAAATAATAAAGACCACGATAGACCATTTCCAAAGAGATGCGATCGAGAGGTAGTGAAAGTTCGTCCGCTACCGCATCACCGCTCATCAACTAAAACAGCATAAAATAACCACGTTGCCCAAATCTGTAGCTTAATGCCATTAATCGAACCAGTCCAAAGATAACTGAGTCCTAAAAGTCGTTTAACGATATTAAAAGCATCTTCGCGCCCGCCAACGTTTTTGATATAAATCGATGACCACATAAGGGGGTAATATTTCTGGCTCGAGAACTGAAGTTAAATAGGAACGCCAAGATTTCCCCACTCTGACTTCAATCAAACGAAGAGTAACAATGGGGGTCTTTTTTGTTCCAGAGCCAATCTTAACCAGACGGTCTCGCAAGGCATGACCATCGGTAAAAACTTGTTGATATTCAATAACAGCATTAATCTTCCTGCGGGTAATAAAGTGAACTCCTTGATCGATTAATCTTTGCCAAAACTGAAAATGATAAAATCCTCGATCTAGTAACAACAAGGTCTTGGCTGAAACTAACTCTAAGAGGTTTTCTTCAAAACGAGTGTCCGAAGCACTGGGTTTTTCCTGAAACCAGATTTTCACAGGCAACCTTGTTACTAAATCAATGACCACTCCCATCTTGCCAGCTAGGGAACCTGGTTTTACTTCTTCTAAGCTCTTGAGCTTGCGATCGGGATGCCTCCAAGGTTGAACCATCAGCTATCCAAATTTGCTCAAACTTCGATAAGGTAAATTGCACACTTTCTGGTAATGGTCGATTGTGACGAAGCAACCATCTGGCTTTCAGCTTGGGCAAGATTTGATGAAAGATTCTCTCGAATAAAATGGCACCGAATTGTTAAAAATCTTTGAGATAAGGCTTGTTGACTTACTTTTGTAGGATGACACCATAAAAAGCCTTCTGTTTCTAATAATCGACCTAATTCAGTAACTCCTGGTACATCCCTCCATAATAATGTTAAGACCGCAGCCACCATCAAAGGAAGTGTCAAAATCCTATCTCTAAGTCCCAATTCTCGATCTGCAACGTGACTGAGATGTAATTGTTGGAGTTAATAAAGCGGTTAAGTGTTCAGCAATGACTCGATCTTCCACCATTGGTCGTTGAGTTCTTTTGGCGTGGTCTCGATTCAGTCTTTTGCTCTTACTCATAGAAAAATTAAATCCTTCAACTGCCTATTCTCCCTGAGTTTTGCACGATTCTTAAATTCGATTGACTTTTTTTTGATTTCCTTAACTTGTGACGAATGAAACTACAGAAGAACGAAATATTTTGTGGGAAATTCTCCAAGAGGCTCGACATCTTCGACCATTTATAGAAATGGGCATTCCCTCCAAAGATAATGGTTTGGATATTGAGGGGTTGGCTGTAAAAAATGAACGTTTTTGTTCCAGGGGTTAGGGGTTAGGGGTTAGGGGTTAGGGGTTAGGGAATAAAGATCAAACTACAGTTTTCTAAGTGGACGGGGTTTAACTAAATTACAAGCCAGAGCATATCTTGTCTTATGGCGAGGAGCGTCAATAAAAGCGATCGCGACACCTAAAATTTAATATTCTACTTTAAACTTGAGAATTCTTATATATAAAAGATGCTGCTAAAGTATTAAATAGAGAAAGTTATTGATAATTTAAATCAATTACTTTAAATACTAGACAACTATGGAGCAAGATTATGGTGGCATTACAACCTTTAGTTTCTGAGTTTACTGTTGTTGGTAAATTAGAAGACTTAAATATCAAGTCTAATGGACGGATTAAATACTTATTGTTATCGACTGAGCAAGAAGAATATTGGATCAAAGTACCTAAAGAACAACCTCTAAAACTTAGTCAGCAGCTACAATTAGGAGCTTGGGTCAAGGTTACAGGGATGCGAAAGCGGGAAATCCATAAAGGACAAGTTAAGTACAAAGCCTATAGTATCCAAGTGTTGCCAACATCAATTGCTAAAGTACCTACCGTCAATACCAAAGTAAGAGTAATATTTTGTCAAGAATCTACCTGTTGGAACAAAGGTGGCAAAGCAGCCTGTCAACTTTTAAAAGCAGAGTTAGAGCAGAGGGGAATTTCCGAACAGGTGGAAATAAAAACTTCAGGATGTTTAAAAAAGTGCAAGCAAGCACCGAACATGATCTTACTACCTGACAGAGTTAATTATTCCAGGGTACAACCCCAAGAAATGTCTGAATTAATTGACAAGCATATTTCTTAAATCTATTTCAAAAAATCTATTTAAAAATATTATCAATAATCTGAAATTGTATTATTTCCATTATGGAATGCTAAATGATAGTTAATTTCAACTACTATGCTATTTCGTAACTTAAATTTAGCTGAAAACAGTTAATGCGATCGCACTCCTTTCTTTTAGTCCCCCCGTAGTCTACCTAAAAGTTGATTACTCATAGAACAGTAGGCAAGTAAACTGCTTTCATTCTCAGTTTATTATCAATGACTAAAATAAGTAATTTTTATAGGCAAACAAATCAGCTCAATCAGTTTGCCCAAGTCTTTTTTTCTTGGCACAGGACGGACTAAAACGAATAAAAATAAATAGAAATAGTGGACATCAAGACAAGTATTCGAGAATTGTCTGTGGGAACAGAAGCAACTATAGTTGGCTACAATCGTGTTTATGGTGGTTATGTTGGCAAGTTGCTGGTAAGAGGTTTAACCATTGGCAAAAACTTTATTGTGCTGGAGAAAAACCTGCCTGAAGGTTGCGTTAAAATCATGTTGGAAGAAAAAATTATTCAACTTTCTAAACCAGAAGCATATGCACTATATGTAGAGCCAGTTAATAGTCAATAATTGACCTACCGTGAATGAAATCAAATTTAACTTCGATTATAGGAATAGTTAAACCTGGTCATCAAGTAGCGTCAGGAAGAGCCAAGGATAGTCCTTATGAACGGGGTACAATTGAGATGCAGCTACCTTTTTTTCAGGATTTGGGACTCGATCTTAGTAGTTTCTTTTTAGGCACTTTAAATATTTCTCTTTCCCCCCATACCTTTAAACTTATTAAGCCCAAATACACTTTTAAAGAAGTTAAATGGCATCCTGATTATGCTGCAGAGACTTTTTCTTTTTCTCCCTGTGGGATTGTCTATCAAAATACCAGCTATAAAGGCTTGATTTATTATCCCCACCCCGAAACTAAAATTGGACATTTTCAAGACAATTGTATTTTAGAAGCGATTATGCCAAAAATACCTAAAATTAATTATGGCGATCGCATTATGTTAAAAATCAATCCTGAAGAAATTAAAATTATCTTCAATAGCTAAGAAAAGTATTTTGATGAATAAACAAGATTTAATTAAGCATTTATCTTTGGTAGAACATATTGAGGGTGGTTACTTTGCCGAAACCTATCGCTCAGATATCAATATCTCCACTAAAAGAGAAGGATGCGATCGCAGTATACTCACTTCTATTTATTATCTACTTACCGATGACCGTCCTATCGATCACTTTCATAAAAACCAGTCGGACATTCTGCATTATTTCCAAGCTGGCTCGGCTATCACTTATCTAATCCTTAGTCCATCTGGTGAGTTAACAAAAGTAAAACTAGGACTGAATTTTGCTCAGGGAGAGGTGGCACAGTTACTAGTACCTGGAGGCTATTGGAAAGCTGCGGTATTAGAAGCAGGAGAATTTGGACTTTTAGGAGAATCTGTTGCTCCAGGTTTTGACTATCGTGATATGGAGATTGGTCAAGCTGATTATTTCCGCGACTCTTTTCCTAATTTATGGTCAGAATTAGCTCCATATGTTCGTAATGAATAATGATTAATCTTACGATTAATATTACCAGCCAATTAGATAGCGACTGTTTTTCTTCAGCACTGCTTTAA
>JASJDX010000132.1 GCA_030064975.1 Pleurocapsa sp. MO_192.B19 | reverse complement strand
CCAAAAACTTTGACCAGTAACTCTCCCCAAGTCAAACAGAGATAAAGTGTTATTCCTAGCAGGGCAATTCCTAACAAGCCACCAAGATAGTTGGACCATTGGGGGTCTTCAGCAGCAAGACCAATCACCAGACCAATGGCACCTGGACCACTGATTAGAGGTACAGCCATGGGAATTAAAGCGATATCTTTTTGTGGAGCTGCTTCTGAAGAATTATTAGCAGTCTGATGTTGGTGAGTTTCAGCAAATGTCCAAGCAGTACGGGCTATCAACAACCCGCCAGCAATTTGCAAGACCCCGAAAGAAATACCCCAGAAGTCGAGAATAGCTTGACCAGTAACAAAGAAAAAGGCCATGATTGCACTGGCATTGAGAGCTACTTTCTTAGCTTGTCGTAATCTTTGGCCCTTACTGACATTAGCTGTCAAGCTGTAAAAGATCGGTACTGCTCCCACTGGATTGGTGATGGGAAATAAAGCAACAAAGGTTCCGAGTGCATATGAAACTAAGTGGGACATGTTCTCTTTTCTCTAACTTGAGATATGAGTTTTTGTGCTATCAGCACTCAAGATTGAAATGTTATGCAGATACGGGGGATGAGCTAATACCCCAATAATCTTTTAATAACTCCCCGTACAAGTTATCTTTGAGCATCATTTGTCGATAAATCTCTAGGGATAAATCCTGTGCTTGTTCTGGGGAGAGAGTTCGTACTTGATCGGCGAATTTTCTTAATTCGAATTCTTGTTCTAGAGATAATTGCTCGGAATAATTCATGGCTAACTCGCAAATCTTGATATCAGAAAAACTTTAATAATCTATAAGTTATGTTAATTAATATTAAGAAAAATTAACAGAGCTTTATACTAAGATTTAGGTAGTAAAACCCGAACAAATGATAGAGTATTGTTCACTGGTTTACGCGATCGCTAGCTCTAGGAAAAGAGGCAATCACCTGAGTCTGATTTATTCCAGAAGTCATAGCTGTGACCTTAGTTTCAAAGATATCAGTAGCTAGTTGAGGATACAGACCGATGCCCAAAATCAGCAGCAGCAAGCAAGCAGC
Organism: Pleurocapsa sp. MO_192.B19; assembly: GCA_030064975.1. Taxonomy (GTDB): domain Bacteria; phylum Cyanobacteriota; class Cyanobacteriia; order Cyanobacteriales; family Xenococcaceae; genus Waterburya. The sequence goes on along the minus strand of JASJDX010000132.1, from coordinate 21,627 downwards.
AACAAACCCTTCCCGAGGTCGGAGATCTATCCCGATCTTGTCTGTCAACCCATGACCATGAGCAGAACCGAAAAAAATCTGCCGCAGGTTGGTCAGAGAATAGATAGCTGACAAGATAATCCCTGCTGCCGCCATCAAAATAATGATGGTTTTAAAAGCTGTTGCGTAAGAGTCACTGGCTGTAAAACCGAGGAGAACCATTAACTCGGCGACAAAACCACTTAATCCAGGTAATGCTAAAGCTGCCATAGAGCCTGTGGTAAAGAAGGTAAATGTTACTGGTAAATGCTGACCCAGTCCTCCCATACGATCCAGTTGTAGGGTCTGAGTGCGTTCATAAAGAGCACCAACCAGAAAAAACAGTAGTGCCGCAATTAATCCGTGGGAGATCATCTGTAAGAGAGCACCGCTAATTCCCAAGGTAGAAACAGAGGCAATTCCCACCAGGACAAATCCCATTTGCGCTACGGAAGAATAAGCAATACGACGTTTAAGGTTAGTCTGTGCCCAAGCTGCCAGAGAACCGTAGATAATACCGATGACTCCTAAAATTGCCAAAATAGGAGCAAAATTTTCATGGGCATTGGGTAACAACTCCACATTCATCCGCAGTAAACCGTATCCTCCCATCTTCAACAAAACTCCAGCTAATATTGCTGAGACAGGAGCGGGAGCTTCGCTATGAGCATCCGGCAGCCAAGTGTGGAGAGGGAAAAGTGGTAATTTAACCCCAAAACCAATTAAGAAAGCGACATAAGCCAAATTTTGTACAGAGTGGGAGTAATTATTGAGTGCTAATTGAGACAGTTCAAAACTTGTCCTCTCCCCAGCAAAAGCGAGAATAAACGCAGCTACCAGAATAAAGAGAGAACCAACTGCTGTGTAGAGAATAAATTTAGTGGCTGCGTAGCGACACTTCTCTCCTCCCCAGATAGATAGCAAAAGGTAGGCAGGAACTAATTCTAGCTCCCACATCAGGAAAAATAACAGCAAATCCTGGGCTAGAAAAACACCTACTTGGGCACTGTAGATGACTAACAGCAAAAAGAAGTAAAGACGGGGCTTACGATTCACTCGCCAAGAAGCCAGAATTGCCAAGGTAGTGATTAAAGCAGATAAGAGTATTAACGGTAAAGAAAGTCCATCTACTGCCAATGACCAGTGCATCCCCAACTGGGGCAACCAAGAATAGCTCTCGACGAGCTGTAAATTAGGCGATCGGGGATTATAAAAATGCCAGAAGGTATAAGTAATAAGAGTAAACTCTGACAGGGCAACACCGAGTGTATACCAGCGAATCGTCTTGCCTTCCTTATCGGGTATCCAAGGAATAGGTATAGCAGCGATCAGAGGAAAGAGGAATAATAATGTCAACCAGGGAAAATCAGCAGTCATAGAACTTCTCTATAAATTATTACTATTTAACTTTGTGAGCGGGAAGTCCCCCGATTTATCGGTGGGATGAGAGCGAACTTGACAATAAGAAACGAAAATCTTCATATACTAAAGCTCTTTGTGTTTGTATAATACTTTTGGGCGCAAGGTATGAACCTGAATTGACCCAGGATTGGGAACTACCCAACCTAGATGCTTGACCAAGAATAAATACTCGATTAGCGAGGGCGACATAACTAGGAAAATAGATAGAAATCGAATAAAAGACTGATAGTAGTACCGATGGTCTATCGGGGAAAGAAATTGTCTGTCAAGTCGTACTATCGGGGAACCAACGGTGGGAGATAACATATCGTTTGTACCAACGTGTTTTAGATAAGTGGCGTGGGGCAGAAAATGCCTATTCGTGAGAGTAGGAAGCCCTCAGTTAACTGAGGGAGGAAGTCACTAAAATGAATTTGAGATCTCAGTTAAGAGAATTGGTAGAAACAGGCAGCAATCTAAGCCGATGTTGTAGACATTTCTGGGGGTGTCGGGACTTAGAAGCCAAATTAAGACTAAATCGAGCGCCAGCACGGGCAAGATCACTTCTAATGCAGGATAATTCAGTCCTGTTGTCCAGAACCAGCCTAAAAAGGCAAACAAACTAAGATTCAAACCAGTCCAGATGAGGCGATTTCCTCTTACTCCTAGCATCAGAGGCCAAGTCAGCACTCCCTTTTCTCGGTCTGAGTCGAGATCGCGAACGTCAAAGAGGTGGGAGTTAGTGCCTGTAAAAATTAATAAGAACAGAGCAGTCAGTGCTGCTGATTCTTCAAACATAACTCCAGCGTAGGCTAGAGGGACAGCGACTAGGGCGTAGGTAATTATTCCCGCCACAATCCAAGCCTTAGCGCCAGGAACATCTTTGAGTCGGTACCACCGCAGATTTTGACCTCTAGACCAAGGCAGTATGGGGATTCCGTAAATTAAAGGCAAGAGTCCACCACAACTTACGAGTCTTACGGTCGCGGGAGCTTGATATAGTAATAGTCCTACGGCTAATGCTATTACCAGTAAAAGAAGCTTGAAACCAGGATGAAGAACGAAAGACTGAGCTTGGGGATCGGGAATGGGTTGGATGGAAGAGTCTAGAAGACGGTCTAAATTATAAAAAAGAAGAGCGGCAGCAAAAATGAGAGCCACTGCTCGCCAGTCGTGAGGCAGGTTTAGGGTTTCTTGGACAAAGTAAGTCAGGGAGGCGACTCCCGCAGCAGTCCAAATGCTAGGGTAGATTAGGATTTCTAAAAAACGTTGGTATAGCCACTGTCGGCTGGTGAGCCGTTTCTTTTGGGATAATAACATTTCGATAAAAACATAAATTTTGATTTTCTCAACGAAATAATAATGTTTTCAGCCTACGAAAGAATAAGACTTGGAGACTCTGTCGAGCTCTTAGGAAAAAAATTGTTTCTTTCAGACATAATGAAGGAAATTCGTCGGACGCTCACGTTAAAAGACGAGGCTTGTGCTCCAAGGGATAAGTTTGAAGAAAACCCGTCTGTCTTAAGAGCAAAGCTCGGTCATTACTGGCTGGGATTTGCTCGTTGTTTGGCAGAGATATCATTCAAAGCTGGAAATTCAGAACCAAGGTGGCTCCAACGGGAATGCCAGAACCAGGCCGCCAGTCCGACGATTCCATTAGATAGGCAGGCTGCCCCAAAAATGCCAGCAATGCCAAACAACTGGCTACCCAAATAGGCTAAAGGGACGTAGAGAAGTAACAGTCGGGAGAGGGACATCCCTAGAGCAGGCAAGGGCTTGCCCAAAGCGTTGAAAGCTGAACTAGCGGTGAAAACGATGCCTAAAGCTCCGTAACTGATTGGTACTAGCGTCAAATAGATAGTGGCGCTGGCTACTACTCCTGGGTCACTGTCGAACCAAGTGCCAATTGTAGTTGCACCTGTTCCCAGTAAGACGGCCACCAGTCCACCCCAACTCAAGCAGAACCAGAAGCTCATTTTCACTGCTCGCTTGACTCGACCGTACTGTCGAGCGCCCCAGTTCTGACCGACAAAGGGACCGATACTGGCAGAGAGAGCTAAAGGTGCAATTAGTGCTAAAGCTTCTAATCGCGATGCTAATCCGAACCCAGCAACCGCTTCAGCCCCGTAACGTGCCATCAAGCTAGTCACAAAACTGACTGCCAGAGGAGAAATTAAGTTGGTTGCAACAGCAGGTAAGCCAACAGACAGGAGACTGCGCCAACTCCTTAGCATTTCTTTCGGGCCGATCAAGGCGAACAGTATCATGCGTTCGTGAAAGTGGAGAAAAGCTAGAGAAGCTACTAGGGTGCTAGCGCGCGAGATGACAGTCGCCAGTGCCGCTCCCTTGAGACCCAAAGCTGGTAAAGGTCCCCAGCCGAAGATGAGTAGGGGGTCGACCAAGATGTTAACCGCAGCCGCCAAAGTCATAATCAGGCTGGGAACGACCGTATTGCCAGAAGCACGGATAGCACTGTTGCCCACCATGGGAACAACGAGGAAAACCATCCCCCAATACCAGATGTTCATGTAGTCCCCAATCAGGGGGAGGAGTTCCGGTTCGGCTCCCAAAGAAGCAAACAGGGGATTGATAGTGCTCAAGCCCAGGGCAGCAAGGATGCTGACAATGAGAAGAGAAAGCAGGAGACTATCAGTAGTGAGCTTCTGCACCAGAGGGCGATCAGCTTTGCTGGTGCGCTCCGCGCAATCGCCCTGACCAATCACTCGAGCAATAACTGAAGAAGTACCAGTTGCTAATCCCATTGCTACACTTCCCAAGACTGTAACTACGGGAAAAGTAAAGCTCATCGCCGCTAGCTCGTTCGTTCCTAGTTGAGCGACAAAATAGGTGTCAGCAAGGCTAAAAGCTAACACCGAAAAAACACCCCAGACCATCGGCAGCGATAGTCTGAGCAGCTGGAGTGAAACTCGACCTTGTGTCAGTTGAGACTTCATCGAGTTCACTTAGTTAGTTGCTCCAGGGGTACTCAAAAAAGGTATCGGTAAATTCTCACCCGATTCAAAGCCATCTTCAGGATTGAGTTCGCCTCGGAGTTGAGATTCTTGGTTGATACATCCAGGTTTCTGGGTGTATTGGCAAACTCGGGCGTAGAGTCGAGCACGAGTTCCTGAGCTTCCATGGGAAAAGTTGACTTGTCCGTCCTCAGCAATGGAGACGCCACAGACTGGACAATTTTGATGATTTTGGGGATTATTGCTATCCATGATTACTGTTACTTTTTTGCTTCTAGTGCCGATACTGTTTTCTAAACTGTCAAGGGGTCAATACCCATCTTGCCGACAATCAGGCGCAGAACTGCAATCTGCTGGTTAAATTCCAGTGCCACAACTTTGTTCAAGACGGCAGTGGCTGTTGCCGAGAGTTGATAACCTTCGGGAGTGGGAATAACTTCTCCAGAGCGCATCCACTCAGCTAACTGATACCAAAAAGCCAGCTTGTTATTGCTACTGAGCATTCCATAGGCACGGGTCAGGGAATTATTTACCCCCGCTACTAAGTCCCGCATGAACTGCAACTGCTCTTCGTAGGATAGGTTAGTCACTTCATAGATTAAACCTCCAGTTAACTTAATCCGTACGGTTGCATCGGGAGCGGCTGGAGTTACTAGACCTCCCATATTTTCATAAAGGACCCATAAAAGTCCTAGCTGGTCATCAGTGGATAAGCTCTGTATGGCTTCTACTGCCTGAGGAACGGCAGCAAAAATATTGGAGTAAGAGGGTTTATCTGTAGTAAGGGTCATGGAAATAATTGTTTTTAGTTGGTGTTGATTTGTTTTTAAGGTAACGTAATGTAAAGTTTTATTGCAATAACTTGACTTGATTTTTTAAATAGTATCCAAAGCTAAGTTCGGGGTTTCCCATCTCGGTAGCTCAGATTAGGAGTTGGGGATGTATTAAGCGATATCCCGCTGCTTTGAGCTTTTGATTGCTGATTCGTACACTCTGGCGCCGAAGGCTTAGTTGGGAAGGAGCCCAATGTACAGGTGGCAGACCGTAATGAAAACAGACGCGCTCGATCTGTTCTTTAACTGTCAGCTGGCTATCGTCCACTAGGTTGTAGATGCCTTCAAGTTCATTTAACCGAGCAAACTCAATTGCCTCGACGATGTCATCGCGGTGAATCCAATTGATGACCCGATCGCCCTTTCCAGGTAAGGTCATGCCAGCTAACCCACCAAACATATTGATTAATTCTCGACCAGGACCGTAAATTCCACCCAGCCGTAGGATGCAAACTTTCTGTTTCTCGCTGGATGCCTGGAGCAATATTTGCTCGGCTTGAGAAAGTATCTGGCTCCGAGGTTCTGAAGGGGAAATAGGAGATGCTTCATCAACCCATCCTCCCTGGCGATCGCCATAGACAGAGCAGCTACTCAAATAGATAATTTGCTTGACTGTGGGAGCTTGGTTCAAGGCCTGCACTAAATTTTTGGCCGTGGCGAGGTAAGTGGTTTCATAGGTCGCTTCATCTACCACCTGAGAACTGGTGGGAGCAACGCTGACCACTACCGTATCTTGACCTTGAACTAGGGACTCCATGGCATCGGCATCATCCCCTTTCATCAAGAATACCTGGGACACAAACCCAGACAGTGAAGCCACACGTTTCCAGTTCGTGGTTGTCCCGGTAACAAAGTGTCCTTGCTCTTGCCAGTAGTCAGCTAATGCGCATCCTACGTAACCGCAACCGAGGATCGCGATATTCTCTGAGAGAAGACGGCGTTGAGACTGCTGTTGTAATAGTTTTTGGAGGTGAGCCATGTCTAGCTCAGAAATATTGGGCTCAAAAGAGCTATTTTCGTCAACGGAGTTGTACATTGTAGTAATAGAAGTTGGTTAATATCTGAGATGGTCGAAATCTTGCCAGCTATTTTTTCTCGACTCGCTCGCGGGGAAGATCGTGTCGGTTAGTTTAGCTAGCCTAACTTCCCACAGTAATAGAGAGAGTAGTGTTGGCTTGAGCTAGTTCCGTTTTAAACCAGCGCTGATAATCCTGCAGCAGTTGTCTTTCTAAACGATATTTAATGGTCAACAAGATGCCATTGAGAAATGCTCTGCCAGACTGTTCCAGAACTGATTCGGGTAGCAGTTTTAGGGGAGGAGGCACGTCAACTTGTATCTTTAAATCCGCTTTTCCTTGTAACTCTGTGGTGCTTTCCTGGCGATGGGGTGTTAGGGTGCCAGCCAATTCCAGACCAAAAGATTGCTGGCGGAACTGCGGACCTCGAATCTCGCAGTCGAGGGAGCGCAGATGAAGCGTTCCCTCCGCCTCTGTCCAAACTTGCAAATCGACGGTAGGTTCGAGTCTAAGCATCATGAACTGTAAGGGACGAAGCTGCAAGCGAAAGTGAGATGGAGTCAGCTGCTGAATACGTCTGGGGTCGGTAATTGCTCGAACTAGTCGATGCGGTTGACGCAGGTAATGTTCAATGGGAATTACCTCATTGGGCACTACCATCTTGAGAGTTTGAGACACTTGAAAGTGACGCATAGATTAAATGACAAAATAAATGAATCGGTGTTCTAGGTAGTTCCGATTAGAACTGGTGACTGCTTTGGCTGAACCTGCACTTGACCGTCATCGTCAATGTCCATCAACGCCGTATCTCCTGACCGAATCTGACCTGACAGAATGGCTTCAGCTAGATTGTCTTCCACTAATCGGGAAACAGCTCTTCTGAGGGGACGAGCTCCGTAGCTCGGGTCATAACCTTCTATAATTAGACGCTCTTTGAAAGCTTCGCTCACCTCCAGCTGGAGGTTTTGCTCCCGCAGACGGTCATTGACATTCAGAAGTAAAAGCTCCGCAATTTGCTTGACCTCGTCGCGAGTAAGTTGACGGAAGACGATAATTTCATCCAAGCGATTGAGGAATTCAGGTCGGAAAGACTGTTTGAGGGCTGCATTGACCTGCTCTCGAGTGCGGTTATACTGAGCCGTTACCGAATCGGTAACGAGAAAACCTAGACCGCTGCCCTGCTTTTCAATGGCACGAGAACCCAGGTTAGAAGTCATAATAATCAGCGTGTTTTTGAAATTGACTACTCGACCCTGAGAATCGGTCAAACGACCATCTTCTAATAGCTGCAACAGAAGATTAAACACATCGGGATGGGCTTTCTCTATTTCGTCAAACAGAACCACAGTATAAGGTTGACGACGGACGGCTTCTGTTAGCTGACCCCCTTCACCATAGCCCACATATCCAGGAGGTGAGCCAATCAGCTTGGAGACTGACTGGGGTTCCATGTACTCGGACATATCCAGACGAATCATGGCATCTTCTGAACCGAAGATACTAGCAGCTAAAGCTTTAGTTAGTTCGGTTTTACCCACTCCAGTAGGACCGCAGAAGATCGTGCTAGCAATGGGACGATGGGGATTTCTCAATCCCACGCGCGCCCGCCGAATGGCACGGGCAACTGCTTTGACCGCTTCTTCTTGACCGATTACTCGTTGGTGCAAGGCCGACTCGAGATGCAATAGCTGTAATGATTCCGATTCTGTCAGTCGAGTGACTGGTACTCCCGTCCAGGCCGAAACTACCTGGGCAATATCTTCTGCACTTACCCCAGGACTCGCGTCCGCTTGCTTGTCATGGCGCAGGCGGACGCGAGAACCTGCTTCGTCAATCAGGTCGATTGCCTTATCTGGTAGGTAACGGTCTGAGATATAACGGTCGGAAAGTTGGGCTGCTGCTGCCAGTGCTTCATCACTGATGATAAGCTGGTGATGCGACTCGTAACGACCCCGCAAGCCCCGTAGAATCTCAATCGTCTCTTCTACAGTCGGCTCCTCCACCTTCACGGGTTGAAAGCGTCTCTCCAACGCTGCATCCCCCTCGATGTACTGGCGGTATTCATCTAAAGTGGTAGCACCGATGCACTGTAACTCACCCCTTGCTAGGGCAGGTTTGAGCAGGTTGGCTGCATCCATACTTCCTTCCCCTGACCCAGCTCCTACTAGTGTATGAACTTCATCAATGACCAGGATCACGTTCCCTGCTTGGCGCACCTCAGTCATAACCTGCTTCAGGCGTTCCTCAAACTCTCCTCGGAAGCGAGTTCCTGCCACCAATTGACCCAAATCCAAGCTAATCACTTGCTTGTCCGTCAGCAAGTCGGGAACATCTTGGCTGACAATGCGCTGGGCTAGTCCTTCGGCCAGGGCGGTTTTGCCCACCCCTGGTTCCCCAATCAATACCGGGTTGTTCTTGGACCGACGACCCAGAATTTGAATGACTCGCTCAATTTCCTGCTCTCGACCCACTACTGGATCGATTTTTCCAGCGATAGCTAATTGAGTTAGGTCCCTGCCAAATTCTGACAGCGCGTCGCCTCTGGGGCTTTTAGTTTCTCGCTCGGGACCGACCCCGACGGGGACGGCTGCTGCTGCTCTGATGATGCGAATGATCTGCGTCCGCATATGGGCGATGTCAATTCCCAGATTTGGCAGAATCTTAGCCGCTACACCTTCAGCGTCTTGAGTCAGACCCAATAATAAGTGTTCTGGACCGATATAGTCTTGACTAAGTTGGCGTGCTTCCTCTATAGCTTGCTCCAGAAGTTGCTTGGCTTTGGGAGTGAAGGGAATTTCCGTTCCCACAAAGCCCGCTCCGCGTCCGACGATCTTCTCTACTTCCGCACGCACGGATGATACGGTCAAACCTAACTCCTTCAAAACATTAGCAGCTAAGCTAGTGTCTTCAAGTATCAATCCGATGAGAATCTGTTCTGAACCAACCAAGCTATGTCCGAGGCGGCGAGACTCTTCCTGGGCTAGTAGGATTACTTGAATTGATTTCTCGGTAAAACGTTCAAACATAGTGCATTCTTTTTAGAACTCGGGTGGCAAATTTAAAACATTGGAAAGGTCTTAGACAGATGGACTTTGGCTGCTGAGTCGGTTCAAAATCACCAGCAAAGCCCAGAAATAAATCAGTAGAATAATTAAACTCATCATGGTCTTGGCTGTTATGTAAATTTTTGTAAACCTTATGATTAGAACCTTAGCTCTCCCCACCCTGACAGGGGAGGGGGAATAACCGTATGCGTATTAATACTGTTTTTTAATCAAAGGATAATTGAGTCATTTTTCGGGGCAAGTTACTGTTTTCCTCATTTCTCAGATTTCTGAGAACTGTTTACATTAATCAATAGTTAAAGTTAAGAAATTTGAACTTTTTGCTCCTCAGAATCAACTCAGTTAGAAGCTCAGAGTTTCTATGATTAGAGCCATGGCTGCCACAACTAGAATCACTGTCAGATAAAGATTTGTCCTTGGACTGGAGCTAATATTCGCCTTCCCTGCTAGAAGAGTCTTCCTCGAACGCGAACGCATTCTCGCGTAAATGTGCAATGCTCCCATCGCAAAAAACAACAAGGCTAAAGTGCTATTTTCTGTCTGGGCTTCTAGAGTGGAGCTCAAACCAGTCTGTTGCTCGGAATATTTCATGGTTAACTCTCCATCTCTGGGATAAGAAAATCTTGGGGTATTTATAAGTTATGTTAATAATTATTAAGAAGAATTGCAATAACTTGACACGGTAGTTTAGGTGATTAGCTCGACAATAATTAAGGAAAAAAATCTAGCGAAGCTGCTACCAAAAGAGTAATGCTCAAAATAAGCGCTCTTTTATATCTAATACCTCCAAGAAAATTAATCTTACTCAATATTTATTTACGCTACATCTATCTTTTTACGGAAAAAGCGTTTGACAATTGGACAATAAGAATTGCACCATAACTTAATCGAGGAAGATCTGTGTCATTCACTATTGATTCAGCCCGTAATATATTTCCCAATACCTTATCTGCTGATGCCGTACCGGCTTTAACAGCTAGGTTTAATCAGCTTAGTGCAGAAGATCAACTGGCTTGGATTTGGTTTGCCTACTTGGAAATGGGTAAGAGTATTACTGTGGCAGCTCCAGGAGCTGCCAATATGCAGTTTGCCGAACCAACTCTTGATGAAATTAAGGCCATGGGCTTCCAAGAACAATCACAAGTAATGTGCGATCTAGCTAACCATGCTGACACACCAATTTGTCGCACTTATGCTACCTGGACTCCTAACATCAAGCTCGGTTTTTGGTATCGATTGGGAGAATGGATGGAACAGGGGATTGTTGCTCCCATTCCCGAAGGATATAAGCTTTCAGCCAATGCTTCTGCTGTTCTGGCAACACTTCAAGGATTAGATTCAGGTCAACAAATCACGGTACTACGAAATACTGTAGTAGACATGGGATTCGATCCCGCTAAAATGGGTAGCTTTAAGAGAGTGAGCGAACCAGTTGTTCCGCCTACAGAAATGTCCAAACGAACCAAGGTCAGCATTGAAGGTGTTACCAATTCAACAGTATTGAACTATATGAACTTGTTGAATGCCAATGACTTTGACGAGTTAATCAAACTTTTTGCTGACGATGGTGCGCTGCAACCTCCTTTCAAACGACCAATTGTTGGTAAAGATGCAGTTCTCAAATTCTTCAAAGAAGAATGTCCCAATCTTAAATTAGCTCCAGAACGGGGTGTTTCTGAACCCGCTGAAGATGGTTACACTCAAATCAAAGTAACAGGAAAAGTTCAAACTCCTTGGTTTGGTGCTGGTGTAGGAATGAATATGTCCTGGAGATTTTTGCTTAATTCTGAGAATAAAATCTTCTTTGTGGCGATCGATCTCTTGGCATCTCCCAAAGAATTACTGAATTTAGCTCGTTAAAAAAAACTTTTCATAACCAATCGAAAAAAATCGTCAATTGATGGCCACTAAACCTTACTTTAGCTCTAATTAAAGAGTAATTATTTATTAGCTAAATTAGGCCGAGCGCCAATCAGCAAAAGCGCTCGGCTTTTTAAATCTGCTAAAACTCCTGAGTAAGTTACAACTAATAGCTTGAGTTTTAATTTTAATTTTGATCTGAGGGATGTTACGCTTTTTATAATCAAATAAATTCGGTATTAATGTTACAAGTGAATAAAACTAAATGCTCTCCAACGGAGGAAAATATAGCCAAACAAGCCTTACAGACAGCTTATAAACGAGAAACTGCTGCTTTAATCGATACTATCCGCGAGCGCGCTGGTTCGATTACGGAGTTAGAGGATTTATGGTATCTACACGATCTATTAAGTACCAAAAGGCACGAAATAGATGGTAAGTATGCCTATAATTCTTCTACTATTGTGTTTGATTTTGCCAGATTGGTAACAGAAGGATGGCTGCATCTTGACGAACTGAAAGGATTGAAGCCAGAAATGCTATCTAAAATCTCCGCTTTGGCACGTATGTAAAAGTAATTGACCTATAAATCATCTTCATAGACGAGACTAGCTCACATTATCACTCAAGACCAATGTGATGTCTGCGCAGTTAATTTATCAGAAGTGGAAAAGGCGTTCGCCAAGCTTACTAACTCCGGGAGTTAGTAAGTTATCTTGAGGTCTCGCCAGAACAGCATCTTTCTACAGGCTCAATCCTCTACCCCTGTCTTGTTCATGTTGATGCTGCTTAATTTCATTGCTTCGATTCAAACTAGACCAATTAAAAGTATTTACAAGTTCTTGATTCCAATCAATAGCTTTTGGTGTTTTACGTATCGCATTCGGCAACTGTGACATAACTTTCTGAGCCATCTCCCTACCAGAGCGATCGTTATCAAGCGCAATGACAACTTCCTTAACCTCTGCCAAAAACTCAGTTGGAATTTGACCAGTCCCATCAGTAGATACATAGAGTGTTTTCTTGGAATCAGTTCGCTCTAACACCGCTAATGACATCGCATCTATCGGTGACTCCACCAGCACTACTCTTCTTATCGGGTCACTTGATTGTTCTCCCTGGTGAAAATAAAACCATCCCTGATTACGTTTAGATCCTTTGGCTAATCCTTTAAAGGTGTTGTTATATCCTGCTGTACCTCTTAGGGATGCTCCAGTAATTTTCTCTTCATCCATTGAGCGTCGAATGAACACAGCATTTTGATTTTTATCTGCATAAACTAAGCCCTGTTGATGGAGACGATCTACTAAACCACTCGGTAGTTTACGCTCACGGGTTAAATATTTTCTCACCGCCTGCCATTTACTCTGGTCGGGAACTGGTGGCGTAAATTCTAGTACGGGTTCTTTTTGGATAATTTCTCTAGTTTTATAAGTTACAGCTTCTAATGTTAATCCTTCACCAAAGCGCTCGTTTAACCACGCTACAGACTGTTTAAAATCACACTCGTTAACGTGCATTACTAAATCGATTGCACCTCCACCTCCAGTGGTCTGTTTCCAGTCATAAAATTTGCTACCTGTAATGTTGATAATGTGGTGTTGGTTTTGCCACTTATGTTTATCTTTAGGGTCAGGATCTAAACCCAATTCATAAGCTACTTTAGCTAAAGACAAGTCTCGCATTTTATTAGCGATATCTGCGTATTTAGTTTTCCACTTTTCTATCTCCTTATTCTGAGTCTTAATTCTGGTTTCAGCTTCAATTAAACGCTGTTGTAAAACTGACTTTTCTTTAGCTAATGCCTTGGCAGTACGCCTAGCTTGTTCTTTTTCTTTAATTGCTCTAGTTCGGTCTGCTAACTGATGCTGAATAGTTGTCATGTCCAGAGTTAAATCTGGTGATTTAGTTACAGCAGCATAGTATTCCTTAACCTGAGTATGTCTTGCTCGGCTTCCTTTAATTCCTCGTTCTAATCCTAAAGGAGACATTGCTTCGGCATAACTATCTTGAAACTTACTCAGTTTTTGCCGCCCACCAAATAATCCTCGACAGTTGAGTTTACCTCTTTCATCTAGAGGCACGAGATAAGCATGGACATGGGGAGTTGCTTCATCTAAATGCAGTTCGGCTCTAACAATGCGATCGCCATATTGGTCATCTAGCCACTTGTGAACTGTCCGTTGAAAAGCTTCTAAACGTTCTGGATGATAATACCCTGCTTTTCCTGGGTCATCGGGTCGGAAGTATTCGGGGCTAGCAGTTAAAAGCATCTCCACACACAAAACCGCATTCTTGCGAATTGTCTGTTCACCAATCCGCTGACGAACTAGAGCTTCTAAGGTTTGACTATTGGCAGTATCTGCTTGACCAATAAAGCGAATGTTATCAATTTCTGGGTTAGCGTTTGGCGTTTCGCGCACTCTTTTGGTATGCTGCTCTGAGGAACCAACATTTCCTGCTTTGAGTTTGGCAATACGAGCAATAGCATGAGGCATATTCTTTTTCCCAGTAGCGGTGGGGTGTCCAGAGGGGTGTCCCCTTTGGCTCACACATAATTTTAGCGCAGCGGTGGCGATAGCCAAAAATTGTGTAGTGAGTTGACTTACTTGAAATTTTGTTCGGCACTTTCTATCATTAAACCCACTACTGGGAAAAAGAAGAAATAGATAAAGTCTAGAACAGATATGTTTAGATCGCTGATTAATCAATCAGAGAATAGAGATTTATATTTATCTCAATTAATAAATTTGCCTAAAATATTGTTGTGGGGTTCAAGAGCAATATTAGTCTTAGTCATGTAATTATGCACTATCAAAAAATTGTAGGTGGAGAATAGATGATGGCTAAAAGCAAGCGTAATCAGAAGATTCATGTCGATCAGCTACAAACTACTCTAGATAAGTTAGACCAGTTAGAAGCTAAACCCAAAGAAAAACTTACGCTACGAGAAAGTATTTATTTTTTAAGAGATAAGCTCAAAAAGGCTTTAAAGAAGGGTTATAGTTATCAAGACTTATCAGAGATTTTAGCCGAACAAGATATATTTATTTCGGCAGCGACTCTTAAACAATACTTAACTGATCTGAGTAAAGAATCTAAATCGCGTAAAAGAAGTAAGTACAGAATAAGCAAAAAAAGTAACTCTGATAAATTAAGTAAAAAAACATCATCACAAAATGTAACTTCTTCTAAAGAAGAGTTAGTTCCAGATTTATCAGAGTCTGAGCCTAATAAAATTATAGAAGTAGAAGAAGCAGTTAGTTTAGAGTCTGGGTCTTTATCTGAAACTAAACAATCATCAGACAATAGTCCAAGAAAGTCAGTTAAAAGTCAGTCCTGCACCTTAGTAAAGAAAGACTAGACCGAATAATTAGGCAATTAGAGAATGACATAACCACAGGATTAAAAGATGTCAAAATTTTGGAACAAGCGGCTGAAGAGTTTTTGACTTATCAATCAATGTTATTAGTCAATAGAGTGCAGCAAAATCTGGGAAGAGAAGCTTTAGATAAGATGAGTTCTCATGATATAGATGAAGCTTTTAAACAATATTCACTAGGTAGAAAACAGACCGATTTAGAATCTGAAATATCTCAATTTTTAAAACACTTTTCTCAACGAAATGTTGCAGCTATTTTTAAAAGTCTAGAATTTGAAAATTTCACCCTGACAGAGCTAGATAAAATTTTTGGATTTAGACCAAACAATATTGCAGAACCAATACCAGTTACAGAGTCTAGATTAACAAATGCTATTCTACCCATTCCTACTTTCGCTGCCTTTGGCAGTGCATCTTTAGCTCAACTTAGAAAAGATCTATGGCGTAAAGATTCAAAAGGAATGGCTTACTTTAAACATCAAGCCAAGGGCAACTCTAAAAATTATATAGAACACTACATTAGTAAGCCAGGTGACATTGAAGTGCTTCCCTTAGAACAAGCCGAGCAGATCATCGACAAATTTGGTTTTAATACAGTAAAGCTACATTTGATTTTTGCTGCACATACGATGAATCAGGCTGTTCCCTGGGAGGGTAAGTTCAGCCTCAAGGCTAGTGATGTCATTAAATATCTGGGTTGGGATAAAAGGACTGATTTACCCGTCCATCAGAAGCTCAGTGAAATTGCTAAGGCTGCGTTTGTTCTTGATTGTTTGTTAGTAAAATCCGTTTGGGTCGAAGGCAGAAGCAAAAAAGGCGGAATCAATGCTAGTACCCCTACAGGAAGAATGTGGAATGTGGTGGTAGACCCAAGAGGAGAGCAAAATCTAGAAGGGAAAGTTGAAAAACCTAAAGAAGTCTACATAACGGTACAGCCTGGGTTGATTTTTCATAGCTTCCTAAATAAAGCTGGTAGCCGACTTAAGGAAGCATTATATCAATTTGGCTATCTGGCTCAAGATATCCTTAGAATTGACCCTTACCACGATGAACTGGCGTTAAGGTTGGCAATTCACTTAGCGATGGACAGCAGAATTCATGTTTCGGGAAAATACCGAGTTGAAACTTTACTTAAACACCTGCTGCCTCACACTGTCATTGATACAGCTCGTAACGATAAGCGTAAAGGATATGACCTAAAGCAGCGCTGGGATAATGCCTTAAAACTGCTTAAAAAACTTAAATGGCAGATTCAATTCCATGAATCTTATCCAGAATGGCTACAGCCTGGAAGTAAGTTGAAAAAGCCTTCTGAGGCGAGAAAGATGAAAATTATCGAATGGTTGCTTCAAGCCAAGATAACTATTCAACCCCCAGAGCCAATACCAGAGTTGCTGACAACCAAAGTCAAGCCAATACCAAAGGCTCAAAATCAAAAGCGAATCCCAGCAATGAAAATTAGATTAACGAGCGACCAGATACGAAAAGGTAGAAACGCCAAGGGGTGGAGTCAGAGAAAGCTAGCAGGATGGCTAGGAGTTACCCAAACATTAGTTGGTTATTGGGAAAAAGGTAAACGCACTCCATCAGAGGAAATGGAAAACAAGCTGAGACAGTTGCTAGAAATAACCGACTAGCTGACTTGAAAATACATTTTTATTGGTAGTGGTGTATGCAGTTCATGATGGCTACTTATTTTTCCAAACTATTGGCGATCGCTTTGTTATGTTTTCAAAGTGTTTTCAGCAAGTTTTCTAGGAAGTTTTTGTTTTCAAAAAAGTTACCCCTAAAAATTGGCTTCTAACGTTTACTATGTATAAGTTTTAGCTTGAAAACAAAAACTCTAGTATCCCCCGACCACTCATTTTTGAACTTCTTGGTATGTAAAGGTTTGAGTGGTTTGAAAACACCCTAATTAGTCTGATAAGACTAATCCGCTTCAAAAAAGCACCTTAATTTATCTGGCATGATAAAGCACGGACTCCACTACACAAGGGATAAAGGGCTTTATGCTAAAGCGAGAAGCTTTTGATGACGATGACAATAATTCTTCTGCTCCAATCCACCCTCAACACTTAACTGAGTGGTCAGATAGTTCAGTTGACGAAAAATTAACAACTCTTAACATAACTTCCCTATCGGGCATTGAGCCGAGATGGCTGCAAAATCCTGCAAGATACTCTGAAAACTGTTGCTGTATATAGCTTTCAGGTATTTTTGGTGACCAATAATGAAACTTAATTATCAACTTGCCCAAAAATGATAGTTGGGGGATTAAAAAATAAACCGCTGAAAATCTTTCCTGACAAAGATCAGAAGATAAAACTTATCCATAAATGGTCGTTTTTGGGGATGTTTTTTCAGAGGTCTCAATAAGCCAAAGTTTGTATTGGGATATTTTCGAGTAATCTAGGTTGTGGTGCTGTAAGCCTTTCTGCACAAAGCTTTGAAAGTTTTTGTCTAGCTTACTGATAATTTTTGGATTAATTCATGAGCCTTGAATAGCTGAAACTAAGACAAAGAAGGATTTTCCAGACCATCTTGCAGGATTTTACATTCATCCCGGCTCAATGCCATTTTCAGTTGAAAGGCAAATGTTCGACTGTATTGAGCCATTCGTCAGTTTCAGAGACAGTAGCAATCAGTTCCAAGTCTCTGACAAATTGACCAATAGTTCCTCGCAGTTGATGTCCAAAGATTAACCCAGCAAACGCTCGTCCCTGGCGTTGCCAATTTTCGGCTAAAGTCTTAAACAGAATATCCTGGGTAAAGAGTACCCGACCCAGCATCCGAGCTCGTTCGAGTAGTTCGTCATCGGGTAAGGTGGCCGATTTGTCCTCGATAGCAGTTAGCACGTCCACCCCACGGCGACGCAGTTGGTCGGTAATGGCTTGGGGGACGTGAACATCCATGTAAAGTGGGACTGGCATCTACAAGAGTCCTTTGGAACGCATCCGCACCAAAAAAGGGGAAGAAGCTGACTGGTTTTGAGCTTTCTCGGCTTGCGACCATTCCGAGCGAATCTCCTGCTCAATTTCGTCTTGGTGGTCGAAATAATAGGCCATCGCCGAGTGAGCTTCCGAAAGAGTAAGGTAGGGATGTTGGCGGCACATTTCTTCCACCGACCACCCATAAGCCAGGTAGTCCATAACGAGCTGAGCCACTCGCACCCGTGGAATTCTCTGTAACCGTGCTGGCTCAGATGAATTAGGTTTCTCTATATGGGGATAAATGAGTTGACTGGTCATGGCATTTCCGTTTGGGTTTTTTCTACTGAGAAAAGGGAATCAGGGTCGGAGCGGTCATCTCTAGTATAAACAAAACTTATTATCTAAGCATAAATACTTAGATTAATTCCCTGCCTAAGATAAGTTTTGCTTAATTGCTGTTCCCCTCTAACGAGAGCATCGGGGTTTGGTGTCGAGCGACTGTATAATAGTAGTGTTCTACTCTTAACAGCCTTTTTCGAGTCAATGAATGAATTGGTAGAGGAGTGGTTGGCTCTGCATCACGGATATACGCGCAAAAGCTATGAAAATACCATCAATCAGTTTGGTTCGGCTGTCAAGCTCCCTCTAGCGAAAATAAAGTCCCAGCACGTCAGAAATTGGTTAGATAGTTTAGATTGTGCTGATACTACGAAGCAAAAGCATTTAGCCATCTTGAAGGCGTTCTTTAATTACGTGCTGACACTAGATGCGGCACCGATAAAATCTAGTCCTCTTCCGCGACAGTTTAAGGTGGCAGTTCCCAGAGAAACTTTAGTCGAACGCATTCTGACGGTTGAGGAAGTGAAAGCATTGATTGAGAATGAAAAAGATTTACGTAATCATCTGATCTTGAAAACTCTCTATCAGACTGGGGTAAGGGTGAGTGAATTATGTGGTTTGAGGTGGTCCGATCTGACTCCTAGACCCGAAATCAATACGGTTCAGCTTACTGTGTATGGCAAAAGGGGTAAGACCCGTCATATTACCCTGAAACCTGAGTTAGCTATTGAATTAGAAAAGTTGAGAGAGTCCGCATTGGGTGCAGCACCTATTTTTACAAGCGAAAAAGGGAATGCTTTAGCCCCCGCCCATATACATAGAATTGTCAAACGGGCTGGTGCGAAGGCTCAATTAGCCTTGGCTGATAAAGTTTCTCCCCACTGGTTAAGGCACGCTCATGCGACTCATGCTTTAGATCGAGGTGCGCCATTAAGGTTGGTTCAGGCTACATTAGGTCATGCTTCATTAGATACTACTAGCAAGTATTTACATATTCGACCTAGTGAAAGCTCTGGAGATTATTTGTCCTAAGAAAGACAGATTTGAGCCAATTTCTATCTAGTTAACGAGCTTGAATAGTTTGGTCGGCTATCATTAATTAAGTGCTTAAGCAATTAATTAATTAAGCACTTAAGCACTTAATTAATTAGTTACACCAAAGAGCAAACTAAATCTTGTGATTTAGAGTAAGTAGAGTTATAAAGAATTAAATAATCACTTAAGTGGTTATTTAACTAACCGCTTAAGCACTTAATCAATAAACCATGATTATAACTGTTGCATCATTTAAAGGCGGTGTGGGTAAAAGTACTACAGCCATACATTTAGCAACTTACTTTGCTCAAGAGGATACTAATAATGTGTTACTACTTGATGGAGATGCTAATCGAAGTGTTTCTAATTGGGCAGAGAGAGGTAACTTACCTTTTAAAGTTGTGGATGAAAGACACGCTGCTAAATACTCTAGGGATGCCGACCACATAATAATAGACACTGCTGCTCGACCTAATGAAGAAGATCTGAAAACTCTAGCTGAAGGTTGTGATTTATTAATCCTTCCTTGTGTTCCTGATGTCTTGAGTTTAGAAGCAATGATGCTAACGATAGAAACATTAAAGAAATTAAAGAGTGATAGCTACAAAGTTCTACTGACCATCGTGCCTCCTAAACCGAATAAAGATGGAGATGAAGCCCGTAAGTCATTACAAAGAGCCGATCTACCTTTATTTAAAACTCCAATCAGGAGATTTCAAGCATACAAAAAGGCAGCACTATTAGGAGTACCTGTTTACCAAGTTAACGATAGTAAATCTAAGATTGCTTGGAATGATTATCAGAATGTAGGTAGAGAAATAGAGGAATTACAATAATGTTTGATGATGCTTTAAAACAAGCTAAGAAGGCTAGTACTAAAACTAAAGAGCAGAAAGTAGAAAAGGTTGAAGAAGCTAAACCTAAGAAGAGAAAGTCTAGCGGTAAGAGAACTGACCCAGATTTTAAACAAGTAGGAGCTTACATTAGAAAAGAAACTTACCTACAAATACAAAGATTATTACTAGAACAGCCTGATAAAGATTTCTCTGACTTAGTAGAAGAACTATTAACCGATTACTTGAATAATCAGTTAACTGATTAAGTACTTAAACAAGTAAGTGGCTAAGTGCTGAATCAATTAAGCGCTTAATTGATTCAGCAAATCGAAGCAAAAAGTATGGTGATTTATGTGGGATTAATCTTCTCTAATATGGCGACCGCTATAAAGTTACAACCCCTGTCTAAATATTAATTTCTATAATCTGTGATAGACAGCGATCGCCTCTGGCGGTGGGCTCCGCCCAATCAGCTTGAGGAGTGCGCCCAGCGCAATCGCCTGGCCGATAAATGATTTCGCCAGCAGTATCAAAAGTGTGTAAGAGCCCATTTAATTCTTAAATTTACAGCTCGCGTTAGTACAAGAGATCAGAATTTGGATTGACAACTTGATGCTCTCAGTTTGCATGGATGCGAAAGATTTTTTACGGATACAGTTAGTGGAGCAAAAGCCGTTCGTCCTGGTCTTGACGAAATATTAAAAGAAGCACGACCAAAGGATGTAAAACAAAAGTCATAACCTAAATTTGTACAGCAAGCTATTGGAAAATTATATTTCGACTTGAAATGTCAGACTATATTTAAAGAATTGACAAGCTTATCCGAGCGCCCGAATCAACACTCAACATTCTTTTCCTTTAACAGATTATGTTTCAATTACCTGGTTTTAGCGAGCTTTCTCTGACCACCAGTCTCGGCAAGATGGTTTATTATACCGCCGATGGCGCTCCTTGGCTCCTAGAGGGAGGTTCATCTGAAACCCTGCCGACACTGGTCTTTCTGCACGGCTTTGGAGGTGGCTCCTCAGCTTACGAGTGGTCTCAAGTCTATCCCGCTTTTGCCAGTGAATATCGCATTCTGGCACCAGATTTAATTGGTTGGGGAAGGTCAGACCATCTGACCCGAAACTACCAGATTGATGACTACCTGACCACCATTGCCGAATTCTTAGAGAACACCTGCGACGGAACGACTACGGTGATTGCTTCATCTCTGACAGCAGCTTTCACCATTCGAGTCGCGATCGCTCGTCCTGAATTATTTAAATCCTTAATTCTGACAACACCAGCGGGACTTTCGGATTTTGGAGAAAATTACACGCGCAGTTTCTTTGCCCAACTGGTAAGTACCCCAATTATAGATCGCTTTATATACGATTTTGGTGTCGCTAATGAGTTAGGAATTCGTAGCTTTTTGGAACAGCGCCAGTTTGCCCGTCCAGAACGAGTCTATCCTGAGATAGTACAAGCTTACCTAGAATCAGCTAAGCAACCAAATGCCGAATATAGTGCCCTCTCTTTTGTGCGAGGAGATTTATGCTTCGATCTATCTCAATACATCGAGCAATTGACAATTCCTACTGCCATCATTTGGGGACAGAAATCTCAATTTACAGGTCCAGATATTGGCAGACGTCTCGCGGAAATGAATCCCACGGCGATTAAAGCTTTTGAGGTAATAGAAGAAGTTGGTCTGACACCACAACTAGAATTACCTGCTGTCACGATTGGCTTAATTCGGAGATTTTTGAACGAGGAACTTGCCTCAAATTAACTTGATCAATAAGGGGTTCGACCGAGATACGTGTAAATTCGTGCCACATCGACTTGAAACTATTGATATATATGGGTTTCAAAATCTAACTTTTTTACAGGTTCTTTATGTCTGATAAGTGATGCTAGCAGAAGTAAATCAACGAAAAATTAGGGTTTTACGTCAG
>JASJDX010000118.1 GCA_030064975.1 Pleurocapsa sp. MO_192.B19 | reverse complement strand
GGAGTGTACCAAAACTCTGGCACTCGTAACTGGCAAGAATCTGAAGTTCAACTGGTCATGGAGTACGCTCCTAAATTTAGTTCTCCTTTAGAACAAACTAGCTCTATACGCGATCTAAAATTTAAAGCTAAACAAGCTGAATTAATTTCTAACCAAGATTTTCTTACCTCGATCGCTCAGAGTGCAGAACAAACGATGCAAAGTTGGCTAGACAAGATTCGCGCCTCCATGAAGATAGATCGTGCGGTAGTTTTTGCCTTTAACCCAGATTACAGTGGCAAAATTTTAGCTGAATCTATGGGAGCAAAGTGGAAATCAGCAGGTTCAGTTTTAGATTACGATTTTCACTTCAAAGGTGGAGAATTT
The DNA here is from genome assembly GCA_030064975.1 of Pleurocapsa sp. MO_192.B19. Lineage (GTDB taxonomy): Bacteria > Cyanobacteriota > Cyanobacteriia > Cyanobacteriales > Xenococcaceae > Waterburya. The sequence continues at coordinate 22,100 of JASJDX010000118.1, read as the reverse complement.
GAACCTTATTATATTGCCAACAATATTCAAACAAAAGGGCTGGCTCGTGCAGTCTTAGAAAAGTTTGAGGAAATGGAGGCAAAGGCATATATTGTTGTACCAATTCACGCCAATAATCAGCTTATGGGAGTACTAGGAGTTTATCAAAACTCTGCTCCTCGTAACTGGCAAGAATCGGAAGTTGAGCAACTTCAAGAGTATGCTTCTCGCTTTGTCATGCCTTTGCAACAAACTTCTTATCTACGAAACTCAGAATTTCAGAGTAAGCAGATGGAACAGGCGTTCAAAAGAGAAAAAAGCCTGTCTAAAATCTTAGAAAAAGTGCGTTTATCCAAAGATGAGCAAGCAGTCTGGCAAATTGCTACCGATGAAGGACGCAAAATCTTAGATGTCGATCGCGTAGCTATTTATCGCTTTAACCCAGACTGGAGTGGTAATTTTATTGCGGAGTCTGCTGCTCCTGGGTGGTCGGATCTAACCAAAATTATTCCCTTTATTGAAGATACTTTCCTCCAAAATACCAAAGGTGGTCGCTATAAAAATGGGGAAACCTTTAGCGTCGAGGATATCTATCTAGCAGGTCATAAAGAATGTCATATTGAACTGTTAGAGCAGATGGAAGCCAGAGCTTATGCCCTCGCTCCAATTTTTATTGCCGATAGTGATATGTTTGGCAGCAAAAAACTCTGGGGTATACTCGGATGCTATCAGAATACTGGTGCGCGTCGCTGGCAACAGTATGAAATAGATACTCTAAGACAAATTGGTCTGCAAATCGGAGTAGCTATGCAGCAGATCAATTACATATCTAGATTACAAAAACAGTCAGAATTAGAAAAGGCTAGCAACAAAATTAGTGAGCAGATTCGTAAAGCGGAAAATATTGACGAAGTTTTCAAAGTTACAACTCAAGAAATACGTCAGGCAATAAAAGCAGACCGTAGTGTAGTTTATCAGTTTAATCCCGATTGGACTGGTCAGGTAGTAGCAGAATCGGTAGCTAGTGGTTGGATTTCTTTGCTAGTCGAACAAACTGATGATGAAGTTCTCAGTGGCGATCGCACTCGAAGCGATCGCTGTGTTCTCCGTAAATGGGCAGTTGATGATATCACCGAAACTGATACCTATATGGAAAAAACCAGAGGTGGTAAATATACAACTCAGGGTAAAAAATATACGGTTGTTGACGACATCTACACCCAAAAATTCCCCAACTGTTACATCAAATCATTAGAGAAATATCAAGCCAGAGCCTATATTATTGCTCCTATTTTCCAAGGAGATAAATTGTGGGGTTTACTGGGAGTCTATCAAAACTCTGGCACACGAGCTTGGCAAACCTTAGAAGCCGAACAGATTGCCCAGTTAGCAACTCAACTAGCGATCGCCATTCAACAAATTGACTATTACGATCAACTACGTATTAAGTCAGAAAACCTGAGCCAAACTTTAGAAAGAGAAAGAGCAGCCAAAGAAGAACTCCAAAAACAAGCGGTAGAAATGCTCAGAACCGTTAGACCAGCATTTAGTGGTGACTTAACAGTTCGTGCTAACGTTACCGAAAATGAAATTGGCACAATTGCTGGAGCTTATAACACAACCCTCGATTCTTTAAAAGGAATTGTAGAACAGGTGCAAGTAGCAGCTTTACAAGTAACCGAAACGACAGGTTCTAGTAGCTCGGCGATTAAAGGCTTATCTTTGCAGTCTGAGAAGCAGTTACAAGAGTTACAACAAGCACTAGATCGAGTTCAAGCAATGATCGATGCTTCAACTGTAACTACCGAAAATGCGCAAAAAGTAGAGGTTGCTATTGAACAGGCAAACCAAACAGTACAAGCGGGCGATCGGGCAATGAACAATACGGTAGATAGTATTGCCAGTCTACGAGAAACCGTTGCGGATGCAGGAAAACGAGTTAAAAGTCTGAGTGATTCTTCCCAGAAGATTTCTAAAGTAGTGAGCTTAATTAGTAGCTTTGCTACTCAAACCAACCTTCTTGCCTTAAACGCTGCTCTAGAGGCAACTCGTGCAGGAGAATACGGTAAAGGATTTGCGGTAGTAGCTGATGAGGTTCGGAATCTATCCTTACAATCTACTGAAGCGACTACTGAAATTGAAAAATTAGTGCGGGAAATTCAAGAAGAAACTCAAGAAGTAGCTGCTGCTATGGAAGCTGGTGTTGAGCAAGTGGCCGAAGGAACAAATCTGGTCAATGAAACTCGTGAAAGCTTGAATGAAATTGTTTCTGCCACAGCAGAAATTAAAGATTTAGTTCAAGGTATTACTAGTGCTGCCAACGTACAAACCCAAGAAGCAGCATCGGTAACTCAAGTAATGGGACAAGTTGCTGAAATTGCCAACGAAACCTCCCAAGATTCAGGCAGAATTTCTATTTCTTTTGAGCAGCTAGAGCAACTGGCACAAAATTTACAAGCCAGTGTTTCTCAGTTCAAAGTCAAGTAAGCATCTCTCAGTTCTAAGCATAATGAATTCTGAAGTAGATGCCGCTCTATTTCAGAATTCAGATTTTTTTTATTACTAAACAGCAATTATATTTAGAGAATTATTCGACGATGATTACCGACCCCAGTATTCGCGACCAAGCCTATCAATACTTTTTGGAAGAAGCTCCAGAACTATTAGAAACTATAGAACAAGAATTGTTTGCCATCAATGATGGTGATATAGAACTTAGCGATCGCCCACTAAGAGTCAATAAGCTAATGCGAGCTACCCACACCCTCAAGGGTGGTGCGGCTAACGTGGGGTTAGAAACGATCAAAACCGTCGCTCATTCGATGGAGGATGTATTTAAGGCTCTATATAATCCTGAACTGGAGATCGATCGTCAGACCAAAAAACTACTTTACGCTAGTTATGACTGTCTCAGGATTCCTCTAACTGCCGAATTTAGTAAAGCTCCTATCGATCGAGAAGAAATTCTCAATCGTGCCGCAGGTATTTTTGCCGAATTAACAGAAATCTTCGGTGATTATTTAAGCGATCAAGATGCCTTCCCTACTTCAGAAGAATTAGGATTAGATGTAGTTGAATCTTTCTTTGAATCCGTTGTCCCCGAAAGAATTCAGGAACTATCTGTAGCTCTAGCTGAGGGCGATGCTGCAACCATGACTGAGGTCTTGCAGTCCCAGGCAGAAATATTCTTGGGTTTATCTCAATCCCTAAATCTATCTGGCTTAGGGGAAATTGCCCAGACAATCTTAACCGCTTTAGAAGTTAATCCCGATCTAGTTAAAGAAATTACTCAGGCAGCGATCGCTAATTTTCAACAAGCCCAACAGCAAGTAATGGAAGGCGATCGCGATCGTGGGGGAGAACCTTCTGCCCAACTACAAAAATTTACAGCAGCAGTAGATTTCGCCACCATAGCAACAGAAGATAATGAAGAAGACTCAGACGATACAGGTGCATTCTGGTCAGTAGATCAGAGTGAATCTATTGAAGAGGGTACTCAAGAACAAGCAGAAGATTTTGTTGCCAACTCTGCTGCGGAAGATTCAATGTTTGCTGTGCCAATGGAAGGAATTGATGAGGCTGAGGCTGATGAGGCTGATCAAGACGAAGATGCTGCCGATATTTTTGGTTCAGAATCTCTATCCGAAGAATTTTCTGATGATCAGAAAACAGCTCCTAATCAATTTGATTTCAATGATCAAGCAAACTCTGGGGAACTAATGACCCAAATTTGGGGCGAAGAGTCTGTTATGGATCTTGCAGAGCAAGAAACTCCCACCAGCACTGAAACTAAAGATGACTCGATCGTGCCAACGATCCCGACAGAGGTAATTAGACCTAAGGCTGCACCCCCACAAGAAATATCTACTAGAGATGTCAGAAAATCCCGATTTAGCTCTTCATCCAAACAGAATAGTAACAAACAAACTACTCAACAAAAGGTTAATCAGACGGTCAGGGTTAATTTAGAATCTCTGGAAAAATTAAATGATTTGGTTGGAGAACTATTAATTAATCAAAACAAAAATGTTTTAAAAGATGAGCGAATCGGCGAGTTTGTACAACAATTATTAGACAAAATTAGCTACAGCGAACAGATAGTTAATGAGTTAATTGAAGTCGTTGATGAAGTCTGCCTTTCTCCTCAGCAACAGCAGCTTTTACAAGAATTACCAGTCAAACTACAAAATATCACCCAGACTCAACGTAAAGATCACAAATCTGTTCTACCTTCTTCTACTCTACAAAGCCCAGAGGCCAAGCTTAATCAGCTTTTAGAGCTGACTGCTAATAGCAATTCTGAACTAGTAAATATTGCCGAAAGAATTAAAAATCACAATAAGCAAGCACAACGAGATACCCAAAAACAACAGCGAATGTTGTTAAACATGAGAGACGAACTCATTGAGACGAGAATGTCTCCTATTGGCAGACTTTTCAATCGTTTTCCTCGTCTACTCAAGCAGCTTTCAGTTACCCACGACAAAAAAGCTGAACTCAACATTATTGGTAGCCATATTCTGATTGATAAAACTATTGAAGAAAAACTCTATGATCCTTTATTACATTTAGTCCGCAATTCTTTCGATCATGGGTTAGAAAAACCTGAAGAAAGACTTCAAACTAGTAAACCAGAAACAGGGACAGTTTTTCTCAAGGCATATTATCAAGGTAGCCAAACTGTAATTGAAGTCGGAGATGATGGCAAGGGAATTAATATTGAAAAAATCAAACAAAGCGGAATTGAAAAGAAACTAATTACCGCCCAACAAGCAGCAAATATCCCACCATCACAGTTACTAGAACTGTTGTTTGAACCAGGATTTTCTACTGCCGATAAACTAAGTGACTTATCTGGTAGAGGCGTCGGTATGGACGTAGTCCGTTCCCAAATTGAGGAAATGAACGGCACAATTTCCATTGAATCTACCCCAGGAAAAGGTACGACTTTTGCCCTACAAATTCCTCTGACTTTAACTATTGCCAAGTTAATGCTAACCAAGGCTTCAGGCATGACTTACGCCTTGCTAATTGATGCCATTGAAAGAATTATCCTGCCAACTTCTAAAGAAGTTCAGATCTTTGAAGGACAAAAAGTTTTACATTGGCCAACTCAGGATGATGTGGAAATGATTCCAGTGCGTCAGCTATCTAGCATGATCGAATATCCTCGCACTATATCTCAATTAAAAACCTCAGAATCTAGCTTGAATAATCCTATTTTGCTGTTACGTCGTCAAGATGGTTATGTAGGACTAGAGGTAGATCAAGTTTTAGGAGAACAAGAATTAGTGATTAGACCTCTTGGTAGTGCAATTATTCCTCCAAGATATGTTTATGGCTGTAGTGTTCTCAAAGATAGCAGTCTCACCTTGGTAATTGATGGTGCAGTGTTATTAAAAGATTCTCAGTATCGTAGCAATACCATAAGTCAACGAGCCTTTTTAGGTGGTACTAGTTTACAAGCTTTACCTAGCAGTAGTATTGGGAATACACAACAATTGCCTCCAGCCACCTCTTCAGTCCCTCAAACTCTTTTAGTAGTTGATGATTCTAACAGTCTGCGCCGAACTATCGCTATGTCTTTAGAAAAAGTCAGTAAACAGGTGATTCAGGCTGATAATGGGATCAATGCACTGACGGAATTGAAAAAATCGGGAGAAGTTGAACTAGTAGTTTGTGATCTGGAAATGCCTTTGATGAATGGCTTCCAATTTTTAAAAGCAGTCAGAAATAATTCTGATTACGGTGATTTACCAATTATTATTTTAACTTCTCGCGATAGTGATAAACATCGTAAATTAGCTTTAGAACTTGGTGCAGCAGCTTACCTGGTCAAACCCTGCCCTGAACAAGAACTAATTGCCACTATTAATAAAATTATGCAGTCAAGATAATGAATCAGTTTTGTTTGAAGACAAGTAATTTAAATTATTATCTAAACTAAATTCCAGGCAAGATGAGCGGTTAGTCAGCTAGGCATAAGCTTGATAACTATTTATCTGTCTGGAACTTTTTAACAAAAACCTAATATACATAAATTGATAAACCTGAGATAATAGTCAGCGATTAAGAATATATCAACTAGAATTTAAGCAACATCTTGCCAACTTACATAGATATGCCCTTCGCTTTTCAGTTTCAATCTCCTGGTCCGATTATTTTTGAAATTGGGCCAATTGTAGTTCGTTGGTATGGTTTATTAATTGCCTCGGCGGTTTTGATTGGTGTTACTTTATCTCAGTCTTTAGCCAAACGTCGTGGTGTAAATCCAGATTTACTAGGTGATTTAGCTATTTGGTTAGTTATTTCGGCTATTCCTTCTGCCAGACTTTATTATGTTTTGTTTGAATGGCAAGAATATGTTCAACGTCCTGGAGATATTGTAGCTATCTGGAAAGGTGGCCTTGCAATTCATGGAGCAATTATCGGCGGAACAATTGCCACAATTATTTTTGCACGTTTGAATCGAATTTCTTTGTGGCAACTATTAGACTTGGTTGCACCTTCTTTAATCTTAGGTCAGGCGATCGGACGTTGGGGTAATTTTTTTAATTCTGAAGCCTTTGGTAAACAGACAGATTTACCTTGGAAGCTCTATATTGCTCGATATGATGACTATTTCCACCCAACCTTTTTATATGAATCCTTGTGGAATCTTGCAGTTTTTGTTTTACTCTTATCGCTGTTTTTTTGGGGTTTAAAAAACTATACTCGTTTAAAAACTGGGACTTTGGCGGCTGTATATCTAATTGCCTATAGTTTGGGTCGAGTTTGGATCGAATGGTTGCGTACCGATAGTTTGATGCTTGGTCCATTAAGAATTGCTCAGGTAGTGAGTATTATCGCGATCGCTTTGGGTTTATTAATTCTTGCTTGGCTTTACGTGTTTAAACGTCCTTTGCCTGATGTGGTTTCTTCTCCAAAAAGACAGAAAACAATGCGCCATGAACCTTGACAAGCTGTTAACTGTCAAATCTCCAATTTAAGTAAAGTAATAAACTTATAATAAATCAATATATCTCTAATGACATCCTCTCAATCGTCTCTGAAAGCTGCTGTCTATATTGTTGGGGCAGGACCTGGAGATCCAGAATTATTAACTCTTAAAGCTCATAAAATTATAACTAAAGCTGATGTAATTCTGTATGCAGACTCCCTAGTGCCGAAGCAAATCTTGCAAGATGTTCGACCTGATGCGGAATTAGTACCAACGGGTAATAAAACCCTAGAGCAAATTATTCCTCTTGCTATTGAAAAGGTTAGACAAAATAAATCAGTTGTACGTCTTCATTCTGGAGATCTTACCTTGTATAGTGCGATCGCCGAGCAGATACAAGCCTTTATAGAAGCGGAGATTCCCTTTGAATTAATCCCTGGTATTAGTGCTTTTCAAGCTGCTGCTGCTAAACTTAGCACCGAGTTAACTATTCCCGAGCTAGTACAGACAATTATTCTGACCAGAATTAGCGGACAAGCATCATCTGTACCTGAAACAGAAGAATTAGCTTCTTTGGCTGCCCATAAAGCTAGTTTATGTTTATATTTAGCCGCTCGTCATAGTTCAAAAGCCCAAGCTAAGCTGTTGCAGCACTATCCTCAAGATACTCCTGTCGCCGTTTGCTACCGTGTTGGTTGGCAAGATGAACAGATTTGGGTTGTTCCTTTAACAGAAATGGCTGCTGTTACCCAAAAAAATAACTTAATTAGAACTACGTTGTATTTAATCAGTCCTGCCTTACAAAAAGCTATAACCACCCGCTCTCGTTTATATCATCCTGAACATTCTCATTTATTTCGTCCAGGAATTAAAAGGATGAAGGATGAGATGAAAATAATTTAACTACTGCCACAGCAACATTCATAATAGCTACCTAGAAGCTGCATAATAGTGCTTACTCATCCTAACTTAATATATAGTTGTTGGTTAAAATCATGGAGAAATAAGAAAATATTTACCAGGAGATAGCTTTGGACAATAATCAAGCCGAAAAGTTAGCAGAAATTCTTAAAGTAGCTCGCTCTGTAGCTTGGGGTGCTGCTGATATTCTCAGTTCTTTTTATCACAAGGATACTTCTGATTTAGACGTTAAAAATAAAAAAGATGGCCCAGTTACTGAAGCAGATATGGCTGCTAATAAATATATTTTAAGCCGATTGCGAGAAGAGCTAGGCACAGAAGATTTTGGTTACTTGTCTGAAGAAAGTTTTGATGTTAAGAAAGCTGAACCAGTAGCTCATGACTGGGTTTGGATTATCGATCCTCTTGATGGTACTAGAGATTTTATTGATAAAACTGGTGAATATGGGATGCATATTGCCCTAGCTTATCAAGGTCGTCCTGTAATTGGTATTGTGGCTATTCCTGAAGCAGGTAAGGTTTATTTTGCTTCTAAAGGTAATGGTACTTATGTAGAAACTAAAGATGGAACTGTTACACCGATCAAAGTTTCCGATCGCAATCGGATTGAAGATTTATATCTCATAGTAAGTCGTTCTCACCGTGACGATCGCTTTCAGCAGTTGATTGATCGTCTACCCTTTGCAGGTAAAAAATATATGGGTGGCGTTGGCGGAAAAATTTCTACCCTCCTCGAACAAGAATCCGATGTTTATATCTCCTTATCTGGTAAATCGGCTGCTAAAGATTGGGACTTTGCTGCACCAGAATTAATTCTCACTGAAGCTGGTGGTAAGTTTACTTATGCCAATGGTGAACCTGTTTTTTATAATCAAGGAGATGTTAAGCGATGGGGCTGTATTGTTGCTACTAATGGTCATTGTCACGAAGCTCTTTGTACCAAAGCTACTGCTATAATCGACGAAATTGATAACGCATAATATAGTTGAAGTTGATTAGGTCAAATTTTGCTCAAGAGGGTTGTTAATAAGCTGAGTTAGGCGATTGTTTAACTCAGCTTCTTTGTTGACTCTTGTCAGATTTGAAAAATATATAAAATTTTCTTATGTGCTGTAAATTACTTAACCTAAATTAACATATATCATAACATTAACAGTGTATAGCCTTGGGCTATTTTGCTGTCTGTTCGTTATGCAAATATACTGAAATATATTAGATAATATAAGATAGGTGTTATCTAATTAGTCTTAAAAACTGTTAGTATTGCACTCCAATACTCTAAATATGTTTTCCTAGACAAAGACGCGCATTAGTTGGCTGCTAATGCACGAAAGGAAAATTATTATTTAAATTAAGCGATGTAGCTTGCTAGACGATTCTAAATTTACGATTTATACGTTATGACTTTCAGGGTGTTATCTGGCTGGTAACACCCTTTTCTATTAATAATCTATATGGAAGCAACTGTTTTTGTCTTCCGTATAATTACCAAAACAGCGTTATTCAGAATGCTTTTTGTAGGCATGATTACATAATAGTGACACAATAATCAAAAAAATGGATGAAGATTCAGTAAAGATTGTATGAAGATATCATGAAGAGTTATACTTCATGCTTTGGCACATTAAAGTTTTACTGTCACTATTAACTTTAATTTAGCTTTAATTAATAATTAATTTTGGACATGAGTATTACAGAAGTCCCTTACATTTCCCAGATATTTATCTATCCGATTAAGTCGTTAGATTCGGTATCTTGCGATCGCGCTACTATTTTAGAATCTGGAGCTATCAGAGGCGATCGCACCTGGGCTATTTTTGATCGGGCTGGTAATTTTGTTAATGGTAAGCGTAACCAAAAAATTCACGCTTTACGTTCAACATTTGATTTAGAAACTAATAATCTCTCACTACAAGTACATCGAACAAATCAAACAGCGAAATTTAATCTAATTGAAGAACCTGAAGCAGTTTGTAACTGGTTAGGTTCATACTTTGGCTTTCCTGTAGAGATGAAGCAAGATTTGAATATGGGCTTTCCTGATGATACAGTTTCCCCTGGGGCAACCATAGTTAGTACAGCTACATTAGAAGCGATCGCCTCTTGGTATCCTGGACTAGACACAGAAGATATTCGTCTTCGTTTTCGTGCCAATATTGAGATTTCTGGTGTACCAGCCTTCTGGGAAGATCGATTGTTTACTACCGCCGATCAGACGGTTAAATTTAAAGTTGGGGAAGTTGAGTTTATGGGAGTCAATCCCTGTAAACGCTGTGTTGTAATTACCCGCGATCCACTTACAGGAAAAGCTTATCCCAAGTTTCAAAAAACTTTTATCGCTCAAAGAAAAAAAACTCTGCCTGAATGGACAGAGCGATCGCGCTTTAATCACTTTTATCGATTGGCTATTAATACTAGGTTGTCCCCTACTGAAGCAGGAAAGGTAATTAGGGTGGGAGATGAAATATGTTTAGTTGATTAACTGATTAACTATTAATTAAACTATCCTCGCAAGGGTTAATGGTCATTCGCCTTGACAAATCTAATTCAAAAACTTTTCTAACTCTTCTGGTGCTTTAACCTGAGATAAAATCATTTTCAATTGACTACCTTCCAAAACTTCATTTTTTAATAAAGTTTGAGTGGTCGATTCTAGTAAATCGCGGTTTAGTTGTAATATCTGTTGTGCCATTTCATAGGCTTGATCGATGTTTTGCTTAACTAGACGATCTATCTCTGCGGTTACTTCTGGGCTTATGGTTCGTCTAGAGGTAGAACTATTTAAAAATTGTCCTTCATCTTTGGCAAAAGCGATCGGTCCAACATTGCTCATACCGTATTGAGTTACGGCTTTCTCTGCTAGTTCAGTTGCTTTTTGAATGTCGTCACTCGCACCTGTAGATAGGGAAATCGCATCTTAAGGGGATTGACAAATTACTAGTTATGTAAGTTGTTTTTAAGTCGTTCGTAATTTAACCACGGCGATCGCCAATCGAGGTATCTTAAGTGTTCGCCACCGCTATAATCTTCAAAAAGATTAATTGACAGGTAATGAAACTGAGACCAAAAATTACGATTGCTGACCATTTCAAGGAACTAGAAGATCCGAGAATAGAAAGAACTAAACGTCATAAATTAATTGATCTTGTTACGAGCACTATTTGTGCAGTGATTTGTGGGGCAGATGGTTGGAGTGATATTGAATTATAAGGCTTCATTAAAGTCTGCCATTAAAACAGCTTGACGATTATTTCGAGCAGCTAAAAGAGCAGCTTCGTTAACCAAATTAGCCAGATCCGCCCCTGCAAATCCCGCAGTTTGCGAGGCAATTTCTTCTAAGTCTACATTCTCACCCAGCATCACTTTACGAGAATGAATTTTAAGAATCTCAATTCTGCCAATCTTATCAGGGCGATCTACTAAGACTTGTCTGTCAAATCTGCCAGGACGACGCAAAGCAGGATCTAAGATTTCTGGACGATTAGTAGCAGCAATTAAAATAACTCCTTCATTACATCTGTATCTACTAGCAAAAATTAAGGACAAAAAGAAAAATACTCAACTCTTGTTTATAGATGGTTTGACAAATTTAGCGATAAGTTACAAATTTGTTCTTCAATAAAACTTTTCTTGTAGACTTAATCGTTGAGAGAAGTGTCATATTGAATAGTGTTAGTTTTATGTCAGGTAGTGTAGAAAGATATTCTTCCAGGGAGCAAGAAGAAGACAAAGAGGTTAAAGCGCAAAGACTTCGGGCTTACTGGCGAGCAAATACCACCCTAATTCGTAATTTACTAATTGTTTGGGGTTTTGTTTCTCTTGGGTGCAGTATTTTATTTGTGCCATTACTAAATAATATTCGTTTTGGTAGCGTACCTTTAGGTTTTTGGATGGCGCAACAAGGTTCAATTTTTACTTTTGTAATTCTTGTTTTTATCTATGCAATAAAGATGGATAAGCTCGATCGCAGGTATCGCCGAAAATAATTAATAATTAGCAATTAATAAAAATTATGTCTGTTGAAGCGTGGACTACAACTTTTGTCATTATTTCTTTTATGCTTTATCTATATATAGGTTGGCGATCGCGAGTTAAAGATAGTAAGGGCTTTTTTGTTGCAGATCAGGGTGTACCTTCTATTGCTAATGGTGCTGCCACTGCTGCTGATTGGATGTCGGCAGCTTCGTTTATCTCTATGGCAGGAATTATCTCTTTTTTGGGCTATGATGGCTCAATGTATTTGATGGGGTGGACAGGAGGTTTTGTTCTTCTGGCGTTATTACTCGCTCCCTATTTACGCAAGTTTGGTAAATATACTGTTCCTGATTTTGTTGGCGATCGCTATTATTCTGTTTGGGCAAGATTAGTGGCTGTAGTAGCAGCTATTTTTGTTTCTCTTACTTATGTAGCGGGGCAAATGCGCGGGGTTGGTATTGTCTTTAGTCGTTTTTTACAAGTAGATATTAATACTGGTGTGATTATCGGCATGGTGATTGTGGCATTTTTTGCCGTACTTGGCGGTATGAAAGGAATTACCTGGACACAAGTAGCCCAATACACTATCTTGATTTTCGCTTATCTTATTCCTGCTATTGCGATCGCTTTAATTCTGACAGGAAATCCAATCCCTCAAGTTGCCTTTGGCTTTAGCGATATGGTCGATAAATTAAATCAGGTTCAACTGGATTTAGGTTTTGCGGAATATACCCAGCCTTTTGTTAATAAATCCATGTTAGATGTCTTGTTTATTACGATCGCCTTGATGGTAGGAACTGCGGGGCTACCTCACGTAATTGTCCGTTTTTATACTGTGCGTTCAACCCGCGCTGCTCGTTATTCGGCTGGTTGGGCATTACTATTTATTGCTATTCTTTATACTACTGCCCCTGCGGTGTCTTCTTTTGCCCGTTATAACTTAATCGATAGTTTGCATAATAAAACAGTTGCCCAAGTACAACAATTAGATTGGGCGACTAAATGGTCAAATACGGGTTTATTAGGATTTGAAGATAAAAATGGTGATGGGAGAATTGCCTTAACCCCAGAAGAAGAAACCAGCGAAATTACGATCGATCGCGACATTATTGTTCTTTCTACCCCAGAAGTAGCTAAACTTGCCCCTTGGGTAATTGCTTTAGTAGCTGCGGGGGGTTTGGCTGCTGCTTTATCTACCGCATCAGGATTGTTATTAGTAATTTCTAGTTCCATCGCTCACGATGTCTACTATCGCATTATCAATCCTCAAGCCTCCGAATCTCAACGAGTAATGGTAGGTAGGGTGATGGTAGGCTTCGCTGTAGCGATCGCAGGTTACTTTGGTGTTCACCCTCCTGGTTTCGTAGCCGAAGTAGTCGCTTTTGCTTTCGGGTTAGCTGCTGCTAGTTTCTTTCCTGTAATTATTTTAGGGATCTTCGATAAACGTACAAATCGAGAAGGTGCGATCGCTGGCATGATAGTTGGGTTAGCTTTTACTGCCTTCTATATTATCGGCGTAAAATTCTATGGTATGCCAACTTGGTTTTTAGGCATATCTCCTGAAGGTATTGGCACACTGGGGATGGTAATTAACTTTATCGTGACATATATAGTTTCTCGTCTTACTCCACCACCGCCTCTAGATGTTCAAGAAATGGTGGAACATTTGCGCTCGCCAGAATTAGATGGTGCTCCTCTTTCCGATTTGGGAGAAGAACAGTTAGATTAATTCTTACCTAGGCTCGATCTCTGGCATCAAACTGCTGGAATAACTACACTATCGATCAAGGTATTACACGAAGCAAGCCCAATAGCAAAGGCTGCAACTGTCCGTTTAGCCTTGACGGTATGGTTGACGCTCGAAAGAAATCTAGGTTGGTAGCAAAAGCTTTAAAGTCATTTACCTGCTGGTTCTACTACTAATAATTTAACCGCTGACTTTTCTCTCAGAGAGCTTGATTTTGCGATCGCTATTAGAAATTTCAACGCTTCAACGCCCCTAATTTCAGATCTTTTAAAAGTTTATTTTTTAATTAAATTTACTCAAAAAATGTTATTTAATCAAAAATAAAAGTATGTTGAATCAATGTATCTTTCATTCTTTTTAATTCTACTTTTACTTCAATCTTGCTACCATCGTCTATAAAGTTTAACATTCCCCATTGTCCTTTACCTTTGATTGCACCATTTTCGCTCTTTACTGCTTCTGAATTAATAATATAATTTTCACCATTATAAGGGCCTCCTTTGAGGGATGATTTACTATCTAAAGCAGCTGCTTGAATTACAGGGAAAGAACCACCACCGTCTGTTGCATAACTATTAGCAGTTCCTTTTTTTCCATCATCTAGTGCCAACATATGGGCATCCCCTGAAATCATTAATAATTTGTCAATATTATTTTCTTGAATAAAATTGGCAATTTTTTCCCTTTCCTGAGGAAATTTATTCCATGCCTTAGTTTTAAAATCATTTTGTTTGACTATCCAAGGAATACTATTAACCCATATTGTTAGTCCTTCTTGATTATCTTGTTGATTTTCTTTTCCTTTCTTTAGTTGCTCGAATAACCATTCTCTTTGGTTATTTCCTAAAAGAGTTTTGTCTAGATTATTTTCTATTTCTACTGGATCTTGATGGAAGCGAGTATCAGTCATAATAAATCTGACTCTTCCAATAACAAAAGATTGATAGATTGCGCCTTTACTTTTTGTTTCGTCTACTGTTTCTACAAGAGGATAGTGAGGTACTTGTTCTCTATAAACTTCACTGGCAACATATTTTAGAGCATAAGAACCATCAGAATCATTAGTTCCGTAATCATGATCATCCCAAATATAAGCAAGAGGGATATTTTGATAGAGGTTTCTCTGTCTCTGTTGAGTCATTACTAAATCAAAATTTTCCCGATAGTTATCAAGATTTTTTTCTTTTAAACCAAGAGAAGGTAGATCATTTCTGTAATGAAAATCTCCCATATGAATGAACAAGGCTAAATTAGAATCTTGCCCATTCTCATCTTTGTATTTATATTGGCGAATAACATCAAATACTTTATTATTGCTGACTCCAGAACTTATGAATTGACCTATAGTACCACCTGCACAGGAAGAACAGCCTATTGCAAAACTGTATTGTTGATTGACTTTTACTGTTTTAAATTTTAGAGTTCCTTGGCTGGGATATCTTCGACCATCTGCGATGATTGCATAGTAGTAAAGAGTATTTTCTTCTAGGTTAACCAAGTTAAATATAGCTATTTGATTAGCCAAGGAAGTTGCTTGAACTTTTTCAACCTCTTGAATATTACTTAAATCAGAATTTTTACTATAAAAAATTTGAATATAATTCTTTCCTTCTTGAACTTGATTACTAAGTTTGGCTTTGATAGTTATTGTGTTATTGGTTACTGCACCAGTCCAACACCAATCACACTTAGTAGTGTTTAGCTTCTGAGCAGCATAAGCATCCTTTTTTCTCGAAGCAAGAATGAAAAAAAGTACTGCGAAGAATACTCTGCGATTAAATCGTTGATAAAGCCAGGGTTTTTGCATATTGATCGCTCGAATAATTACTTAAGCGAAGCGGTACTAGATTTAGTAAAAAATAAGGTGGGACTTGCCCACCCTCAAAGATAATATATCTTGGTTTTTGACCGCGGAAGGCGGTCAACCGCAAGCTCCGCATTTCTTGCGCGTTCCCTTGCGGAGGAAACCTCCGCGGGGTCGCTCCTCCTTTGCAAGGCGGAGAACGGTTGACTCTAGCGATCGACTGAACCCATAATGATATCTACACTACCAAGAATAGGCATAATATCAGCCAGCTTAACTCCTTTGAGCAATTCTGGGAGAATTTGCAGGTTAGTGAAATCAGGGGCATGAATTTTCCAACGCCAGGGGAAGACATTATCATTACCAACAATAAAGATTCCTAGTTCACCTTTACCACTTTCTAGACGGACATAATGTTCTCCTGCAGGAATTTTGAAGGTGGGGGCAACTTTTTTTGCCACATACTGATATTCAAAGTCGTTCCATTTAGATTTGCGTCCTTCAGCCATCCGTTTTGCTTCCAGGTTTTCGTAAGCACCACCAGGAATACCTTTTAATGCTTGACGAATAATCTTAACTGATTCGCGCATTTCACGGACTCGAACGAGATAGCGAGCAAAACAATCTCCCGCAGTTTCCCAATGAACATCCCAGTCAAAGTCATCGTAGCATTCGTAATGGTCTACTTTGCGTAAGTCCCACTTGACCCCAGAAGCTCTTAACATTGGTCCCGATAGACTCCAGTTAATTGCTTGGTCACGAGTAATTGTCCCTACTCCTTCAACACGACGACGGAAGATGGGGTTATTAGTAATGAGCTTCTCGTATTCGTCGATTTTAGGATCGAAGTAATCACAAAAATCATTACATTTATCAATCCAACCATAGGGTAAATCTACCGATACCCCACCAATACGGAAATAGTTATTATTGACTAATCGCTGACCAGTAGCAGCTTCCCATAGGTCGTAAATCATCTCCCGTTCGCGGAAGATATAGAAAAAGGGAGTTTGTGCGCCGACATCTGCCATAAATGGCCCTAACCAGAGTAGATGGTTGGCAATGCGGTTTAACTCCAGCATAATTACCCGAATATACTGGGCGCGTTTGGGTACTTCAATACCCGCCAGTTTTTCAGGAGCATTAACGGTAATTGCTTCATTAAACATACCCGCAGCATAATCCCAACGACTAACATAAGGAACATACATAACGTTGGTACGATTTTCCGCAATCTTTTCCATGCCTCGATGGAGATAACCGATTACTGGTTCGCAATCAATTACATCTTCCCCATCAAGAGTCACAATCAGACGCAAAACGCCGTGCATTGAGGGATGATGCGGCCCCATGTTAAGAATCATGGGTTCGGTTCTAGTTTCTATCTGTGCCATAAATAAAGCAATATTTCTGTTATTAAGAAATTTATTAATTCTGACTGCTACTTTAGTTATCTATCTTATCTAGTTTCTTGACCTGATACGAACTTAAACTAACTGTTTGGTCAAAATTTTTGCTTAATAGTATTAAATTCGGCTCGGATAAAGATCAAATTTGATACTTATTAAAGATTTGATGAGTAGTAAATATTCTGCTGCCACTTTCGATTATGATTAAATTATTAAATTTTAGTAGAGTGGTTTAGGCGAAGTCGGAATAATGATAGTTAGTAGTGAGCAAATCGATTCCCTTCTAAAACCTTTTCAGCGTTTTGGCGTAAATCTTGGTTTAACAAGAATTGAGAAGCTACTAGCAGATTTAGACAATCCTCAGCATCAAGTACCAATTATTCACGTTGCAGGAACAAACGGTAAAGGATCGGTATGCGCTTATTTATCTTCTATCTTAACTGAAGGAGGATATCGAGTAGGACGTTACACCTCTCCTCATTTGGTTGACTGGACAGAAAGAATTTATCTCAATGGGAAGGCGATCGCAACTGCGACTTTAATTGAATTACTACAGGATATTCAAAAAGCTATTGATCCTAATGCCGAAAGTCCAACTCAGTTTGAAGTGATTACGGCGGCAGCTTGGCTTTATTTTGCCCGATCGCAAGTAGATCTTGCCGTCATGGAAGTAGGTTTGGGGGGGAGACTGGATGCTACTAACGTTAGCGATCGCCCTCTGGTTAGTATTATTACCTCTATTAGTAGAGAGCATTGGCAACGTCTTGGCCCTACTATAGCTGATATTGCCAGAGAAAAAGCTGGTGTACTTAAACCTAATTGTCCTGCTATCGTTGGTCAACTGCCTCCCGAAGCCAAAGAAGTAGTCAGAGCAAGAGCGCAGGAATTAAATGTTCCTGTTACTTGGGTTGAACCAGCCCAAGAAATTAAGATTTCCCCTAACAACGATGTTAAGTGGGCAAAATATCAAGATCTTGAATACCCTTTACCCTTGCTAGGAAACGTACAGTTAAATAATTCAGCCATAGCGATCGCTACAATTAAAACGCTACAACAACAAGGGTGGAATATTCCTGAACTAGCAATTCAAACGGGAATGAATAAAACTCGCTGGCTAGGTAGATTGCAATGGACAACTTGGAAAAATCGCCCTCTCTTAATTGATGGAGCGCATAATACAGCAGCGGCGATCGCTCTGCGGCAATATGTAAATACTCTAAATAAGCCTGTAATTTGGATTATGGGAATGTTATCGACCAAAGATCACGAAGATATTTTTGAAGTCTTATTAAAACCCCAAGATGAATTACACTTAGTTCCTGTCCCCGATCATAGTAGTGCTAATCCAGAAGAATTGGCAACTCTTGCTCAACAAGTTTGCCCTCGTTTAAGTAGCTGTAAAACCTATGACAATGTTTTTACAGCTTTGAATATAGTAATGGATTTGATGAAAGATTCGGCAACTGAAAAATTAGTTGTTTTGTGTGGTTCTTTGTATTTAATTGGTCATTTGTTTCAGAACTCAAACATCAATCATCATTTTAATTAATATTTTTTGATTAATATATTTTAAAAAGAGAACATAAATGAAGGCAAGTAGTGTTTAAGCTGCTTTTGGGTCTATTTAAGGCAATTATTCCAACGGCGATTCTTCAATAGAAGTAATTCCTGTAGGTTCTTCATCATTATTACTATTGGGAATCTCTAGAAAGTTATCATCTTCTAGTGGATCAATTAAACTATTATCATCAGTTTGATTAAAGTTATTACTAGAAGATGGTCTACTGTAATCAGGAATTGTTGTATTGATGTTGTTTTGCTGGCTCAATCGATTGCGTTCTACACTAGAGCCAAAATCATTTAGCGGAGAATTTTGCCTAGATGAATCTGAATATTCAAAAGAATTAACTGTAGTAGGAGGATTAGAATAAGTGCCAGTAGGTATATGCGTTCGGGGATTAGCATCTACTCCTGCCATACCGCCATTTTCTACAGGAGCAGGTGCAACTAAAATATTCTTATCTGATTCTTTTTCTTCTAATTGGCTATTTTTTTGCGCAAAGTCTGCTGAATTTTCTGTTTGCTTTTGAAAGGTGTCACTACGAGCAAATGAGTACATTAACGCCCCTATTCCTAGGGAAACAACAGAAAGCATGATTAAACCAATTATTACTGGTAAATTTTCTGAATTTTCTTTCATTATGCTAATATACAGTTACTAAAAGCTCTATAAGTAGCTAGATTACAGCATGAAATTAAACAATTATTTTTTTTTGGCTAGTTTGTTTTGCTATTCACCTTAATAAGCAAAAGTAAAATAACCGATTATTATCAATGGACAATGGACAATTGGTTAATTTGATTTAAGTTTAGGGGTTGTGTGCTGAATTTAGTTCAGCATTTTATCAATTGTCCATTTTTAAATGGTTGATCTGACCGCACTCTACTTTTTAAAAACTTTCTAAGACTCAAAACTCTGAAGGGTTTCAGGAGATAGCTTGCGTAAAATAGGAACAGCGCGATCGCCTAAACCACCTAAATCTTCTATGAGAATTAAATATTTATCTGCCTCTAAATAGTCACGATAGGGAATAGTATCTCCCCCAGTATTAATCGCCCAACCAACACCGCCGCCGACAAAAATACTACCCAGAGCACCGCCGATAGCACCTAAGATACCACCTACTATATGATTTCCTGGTTCTCCTGCCCAATCTAGGTTGTCTAACCCTGTAATTAGGTTAAATACATATCCTCCCACAAATCCAAAGGGAATCAGCCAATATGCCATAAAGATGGCTTTTTTCTTCGCCTGTTGTAGAGGATCGATCAAACCCAACTCATCGGCAGTTTTATATCCTTTTCCAGCGATCGCCATCTTGCTTAGGGGAATTCCTCCTTTCTCTAACGCTGTATAAGCTTCTTCTGCTTTGAAGCGATCGGATAAAACAGCAATTAGATAATTCATTTTCAAACTTTTAACTAAACCAAACATCAATTAAAATCGTAGCGTACAAGAGTCCTTAGCTGTTGGTTATGCAATAAGAAGTATAAATTTTTAGTTAATTGTTAATTGTTAATTGTTTACTGACGTTCAACTATTATCTTGATTGAGGAGGAATTGGAAATATTAGTAATGGACGCTTGTTCACTTACTCTAGTATTTTGACTTTGCAATTCAGATAAACTGCATAAACAGGAGATTGCTAAAATAGAAGTTAAAGATAAATTACGGATAAAAGTAAAATCTTTGGTGAGTTTGAATGCTTCTGCTGTGATTTCTTTTAGCATTTGACTTCTGGGGTAGACTGCTAATTTTTAAATATGAACCAGATAAAATAAATATGCAGCTAATTATTTCCCAATTCTGACTCAAATTCTTTGGATCGTCGAGAAGAAAGTGAGTTATCGATCGGCCTTGATGAAGCGATCGCCAATATACGGATCGAGATAACTATAGAGCAAATCCTTCAACTCAGCCAAAAGTGCTTGGCGGTGTTCGGGATTATTACTTTTGAAAGCTGCAAAAAACAAACTGCGATAAGTATGATGTGCTACCTCGGAGAGTAATTCACTCTTATCGCGACTCAAACTTGGATTGCGTCTCTGATAAAAATCTGCCAGCATCGATCGCGACTGATTTTCCAGAAGCGTTTCATTTTCTCCCTCGCAAATCACAAATAGTCCAGGAACATGAGGTTGTAAATGTTGAAAAATAACACAACGGGAAATCGGATCGGCGAAGAAATTCCAATAGCTCTCAATTAATTCTCCAATTAAATCCGCTAAAGGACGATGAATATCAGCATCCACCATCGACTGAGATATCGTCTGTATTTTCTTGTGGTGTTCTTCTTCCAAAGCATGGAAAATCGCCAACTTATCGGGAAAAAACTGATAGATCGAACCTATCGCTGTGTTGGCTCGATCGGCAATCTGTTGAGTTGTGGCTGCCGAATACCCCACCTCCGTGAAAATTTCAGCAGCAGCAAGCAAAATTTTTCGCACCCGTTCCTTGCCCCGCTTTTGCTTTGGTTGACGACGGGGTGGGCGTTCTGGAGAAAAAAGTGAGGAATTATTCATAAAAATATTGACAAAGATGAGGAATCTCTCATAAATTAAATCTATCTTGATTTAAAGCATGATACACCATGAATGATCGACTCAAACCAGCCGACAGTATGCCAGGTAGCTTTGGCTTGCCATACTTCGGAGAAGGCTTACAGATGGCATTTAATTACGGTTGGGAACTTAAAGAAAAGTATCGACGATATGGTTCTGTTTTCAAAACAAGTTTGCTAGGGAAAAAATATGCAGTCTTAGTTGGTTCTGAAGCAAACAAACTCATTCTCCAAGATCGAGCCGATCGCGTTTCATCTTATCTAGGATGGCAACCAATTATGGAGCATCTTTTCGGTCTTACCATGATGCTGCAAGATGGAGAAACTCACCGTTATACACGTCGGTTAATGGCACCTGCATTTCACGGTAAAGCGATCGCTAGCTACTTTGAAACCATGCAGCAAGTCGTCAATGACAACATCGATCTTTGGTCACACAATCGACCGATTCATTTAAGACGAGAATTGCGCAAACTCGCCTTAAAAGTTGGTATTACACTGTTCTTTGGCGTTGAAGGCGATCGCGAAGTCGAGCGGGTAGAGCATTGGCACAAAACCTTAGCAGAGGGGGCAAAAGCTTTTTTACGTGCCGATCTACCCTTAACAGCCTATGGTCGATCGCAGTCAGCCCGTCGTCATTTCAAAGCCTTTGTTCGGAACATTATTTACCAAAGAAAACAGCAAGGTAATCTTCAAGAATCTAAAGATGTTTTAGGCTTATTTTTGAGCGCAGTGGACGAAGAAGGCAATGGACTATCAATAGAGCAGATTGTTGATGAGATGGTTCACCTTCTCAGTGCTGCCCATGCAACAGTCGCGATCGCACTTATTTGGTCAGTGGTTGAACTTGCTGCTAAACCAGAATTACGGGCCAAATTACAAATAGAGTTGCAACAAGTAACAGGTGGTAAAACTCTTGCCCTAGAGAATCTTCGAGAACTCAAACAAATGACCTATTTCCTCAAAGAAATTGAACGAGTATATAATCCTGGTGGGACAATCTTATTCCGAGGTGTAGTCAAGGAAATTGAGTATGCAGGCTATTCTATTCCACCTGGATGGGGGATTTTACTACCCACATCCATCAGCCGCACAGATGTAGTTTTTGTGTGTTACTAAAACGACGGTTTTGGCGATCGCTAATAGGTGATTATTCCTAATTAGCGATCGCCAATAAGGAGAAATTTTATTTTGCGATCGCCAA
>JASJDX010000120.1 GCA_030064975.1 Pleurocapsa sp. MO_192.B19 | reverse complement strand
ACAGCCGTTTTCAGTTGAATAGACTACATTTCTAATTAGCTAGTTCGTAGCTAATAGCTAATAGCTAATAGCTATTTTAAAATTTGGTTATCGTGGTCTACTCATATGAAAAGCGCAGTAATAGCTAAATCAAAAAACTTACGCTTCTAGAAATCAAGTAGATTAATTCTTCTTTTTTCTGGAGGCGTTTTCTTATTCATACGGGCAGTTAAAACTAGCGCATAATAGGACTGCCATGATGGTGAACCAAGTACCATTTTTGTGCCATCTTCTGAAAGATATTAGTTGCTGTCGATGGTGCTTTCACTTTTCTACCTCGACTCGATTGCAACACTATTTCTCGGAGGACAACATAAGCAATAGACTGGTCAATTTCTACTTTGAGAATTTCTAGATCTATTTCTAATGAATCGGTATTGTTAAAGATCGATGACCAAGAGGCTTGAATCTTATCCCATCCCGTAAGGACTTGACCGCCAGGATGAATACACAAGCTAGTAGAACCTTGCCACCACACAAGGTTCATGCTTCCAATATCTCTACGGGAAAAAGCATCGTAGAAGGCTTGATTAGCAGCTAAAACCGCTTGTTTATCCGATGAATCGCTCATGAAATAATTTTACCTTGCCCTTAAGGAAAATAATCTAAAAACCGACCAAAATAACTATTGACCATGGTAGTATTTTTGAAGTAATGAAACTTGGCTCAATAATAATACTACTGTGCTGAAATCATTAATAATACTACTGTGCTAAAATCATTCTACCCTCTGGTTAAGATAGGTCTGTGTACTTTTGGCTATCTCTACGCCATAAGCAATCCTATATTAGCTCAAGTTACCCCTGATGGAACTGTCAATACTCAAGTAAATCAAAATGGAAATGTTGCTGAAATAACAGGAGGGGAAACACGAGGCAGTAATCTATTTCATAGCTTTCAAGACTTTTCAGTTGGTACTGGCAGTGAAGCTTTTTTCAACAATGCTAATGCTATTTCTAATATCTTCAGTCGAGTAACTGGTGGTCGCATATCAGATATTGACGGCACAATTCGGGCTAATGGCAGTGCTAGTTTGTTCTTGATTAACCCTGCTGGAATTATTTTTGGCAACAATGCCAAGTTAGATATTGGTGGTTCATTTTATGGTAGTAGCGCCACTAGTATTCTGTTTGAAGATGGGGAATTTAGCGCCGCCGATTTAGAAAATCCTCCTTTATTAACCATTAGTGCACCGATTGGATTGAGTTTCAGGGATAATCCAGGGGCGATTACTAACCTGTCTAGCAGCCTAGACTTTAATGGCAATCCTGTCGGGTTACAAGTAGACTCAGGACAATTTTTAACATTGCTAGGTGGTGATATTAATTTCACTGGAGGAAGACTAACTGCACCAGGAGGAAGAGTTGAGTTAGGCGCAGTAGCCAGCGAAGGTACAGTAACAATTAATGAAACTGTTAGTCTTGGCTTTCCAGAGAATTTAGTTAGGGGCAATGTCAGCTTTAATAACGGTTCTCGAATTTTGGTTAGTCCTTTATCGAGTGGGGATTCTGGGAATATAAACATTACAGCCAGAGCGATTGCCTTAGATGGGATCTCGATTTTAGAAGCTAGTAATTTAGGAAATGGAGCGGCTGGTAGTCTAGATCTAAATACAGGAACATTAACCATCTCTGGAGGTTCACAATTATCTAACACAAATGTTGCAAGCGGAATAGGAGGCTCGATTGTAATTAACGCTACCGATACGATTGAGATTACGGGAACTACACCCGATGGTTTAACTGCTAGTCGAATTGATGCCAGTACATCTGGTTCGGGTGCGGGAGGAGATATTCAGGTAAATGCCAAAAACCTAATTATTAGAGATGGTTCAGCAATATCTTCTTTTGCGGTTATAGGTAGTAGTGGTCAAGGAGGAAATATTGCCATAGATGTTGATGACTCCATTAGAATCAGTGGTTTTCGTCCTTTGGGTTTTTTCCGTAGTTCCATAGATACCCAGAGTGGAGGTACTGGTAATGCAGGTAATATCAGTATAGATACCAGCAATTTAATAATTAGTAATGGCGCAGAGATCAGTACTCAAACTACAGGAGAAGGATCTGGTGGCAGACTAGATATTTCGGCTACAGACTCGGTAACCTTATCTGGTTTTATTCCTGGCACTGCATTCGGCAGCCAAATATCAAGTCAAAGTCTTTCTATTGGGGCAGGAGATGGTGCGGCAGGAGATATTGCGATCACAACTCCCAATTTACTAATTCGAGATGGTGCACGAGTAACTGTCAATAGTTTTGAGACAAGAAATGGCGGGAGCTTACTAATTGATACTGAATCTTTGACATTAGATAATTTTGCCTCCATTATAGCTTTAACTTTCTCACAAATAGGAAGTAATATTGCGTTACGAGTAGCAGACATTTTACAACTAAAAAATAATAGCACGATCAGAGCAGTAAATTTTGGAAACTCTGAAGGTGGCAATATAAATACTGAAGGTGGCAATATAAATATCGATGCTAGGTTTATTGTCGCTTTTCCTAGTCAATTACCAGAAATAGGTAACGACATCGTTGCCTTATCTATAGGGGGTGGAGGAAATATTGATATTCAAGTAGACAGAGCTTTTGGAATACAACCTGGAATATCAAGACCTGATAATGGCAGTAATGATTTTGACGCTAGTTCTGCACTAGATATAGAAGAAGGGGTTATAGTTAATATTTTAGATTCAATTGCACTACAATCAGTTAACTTGATTGACTCTGAACAAACAACTGCTCAAGCTTGTCAAGCTAATCGTGAAGCAGCAGCTATGAATGGACTAAATATTACGGGTAAAGGTGGTATTCCCCCCGAACCAGGACTACCCCTTAACTCTCTTAATGTCTCGATCAATGGCGAAACCAATCCGACATCAGCCATCCCTGAACCAATAAAAACTAGTCAAGGGAAAATACAGCCAGCCAGAGGAATTAAAGTTACTGAATCAGGAGAAATTATTTTAACTGCCTATCGCACTAATAATTCAGGCGATAGAATTCCTGAAATTAAGCGTAACTGTGGCTAAGGCAGTTTTTCATATTGACAATGGATCTAGCCCCCTAAATCCCCCAAGTTTGGGGGACTTTCAACAGCTAATTACTCTTGTTCCCCCCAGGATTGGGGGGTTAGGGGGGCTTAAATCAACTTGTGTACACCGTAGCCCGAAGGGGGAGGACAAAATAACTTGAGCGACTAACCGAACAGTATTGCAAAAAAGCCTGGTTTACCAAAAAAAAGGGTAGCTTAATGAAATAACTACCCTCATCATTAACTACAGAAAGAAACTTTATCTTTTTGCCAATTTTTTGGTTTTCAACTTCCGTAAGCGGATAGATTCTGGAGTTACTTCGACTAATTCGTCAGGGCCAATATATTCTAAAGCTCGTTCTAAACTCATCTCCACTGGCGACTGTAATTGCACTAGTTCGTCTCCACTGGCTGCGCGATGGTTAGTTAGTTGTTTGGCTTTACAGACATTTAAGTCTAGATCCTGAGAGCGATTATGTTCTCCAACAATCATGCCTTTATAAACTTTAGTACCAGGAGTAATAAAGAATACGCCGCGATCTTCAGCATTTTTTAGAGCATAGAATGTTGCGACACCTTCTTCAAAAGCAATAATTACACCGTTGTAACGAGTTTCTAGTTCGCCAGAGAAATCACGATACTCCAAGAAACTATGATTCATAATTCCTTCTCCGCGAGTTAAACGGACAAAATCGCCACGAAAACCAATTAAACCCCTGGCAGGAATCACAAATTCTAACTGAGTGCGTCCGCCGTTGTTCTGCATATCTTTCATCTCGCCTTTACGTTGTCCGAGACGCTCAATACAGCTACCTACAGAGGCTTCTGGGACATCCAATACTAGATATTCAAAAGGCTCACAGGGTTTGCCATTAACCTCACGATAAATTACTTGTGGTTGGGATACCTGAAACTCATATCCTTCACGACGCATTGTTTCGATTAAGATACCTAAATGTAATTCACCCCTACCCGATACGAGGAATTTTTCAGCGGAGTCTCCATCTTCTACACGCAAGGCCACATTAGTTTCTAATTCTCGCATCAAGCGATCGCGTATTTGTCTTGAGGTTACATAAGTTCCTTCTTGTCCCGCAAACGGAGAATTATTTACCGAGAAGGTCATTTGTAGCGTCGGCTCATCAACTTTAATTAAAGGTAAAGCTTGAGGTTCGTTAGGACAGGTAATTGTTTCGCCAATATTGGCATCAGCAAAACCAGCAACTGCCACAATATTACCTGCACTGGCTTCAGGTAGTTCTACTCGCGCCAATCCTTTAAAGCCCATTAGCTTAGATATCTTAGCTTTAACAACGCTGCCGTCTTCTTGAATTAATGCTGCTTGTTGTCCAGCTTTTAGCACCCCGTTATGAATTCTGCCAATGACGATTCGACCTAAATAATCAGAATAATCTAGGGTAGTTACCTGTAGTTGTAAAGGCTTTTCTACATCCCCTGCTGGTGGTGGAACATGGTGAATAATCGCCTCAAACAACGGCTGCATATCCACCCCTTCCTCTTCGAGATCTTCCTTTGCAAAGCCCTGTAAACCAGAAGCATAAAGAGTAGTAAAATCACATTGATCGTCGTCTGCACCCAACTCAACGAACAAGTCAAATACTTTATCTACTGCGCCATCAGGATGAGCGCGAGGACGGTCAATTTTATTGACAACTACAATGGGACGCAAGCCTTTTTCTAAAGCTTTTTTTAACACAAAGCGAGTTTGGGGCATAGGGCCTTCATTAGCGTCAACGATCAATACACAGCCGTCTACCATACCTAAGACTCGTTCTACTTCTCCACCGAAGTCAGCGTGTCCTGGAGTATCAACAATATTGATTAAGGTATCTTTGTAACTAACTGCTGTGTTTTTAGACAGAATGGTAATTCCTCGCTCTCTTTCGAGATCATTTGAGTCCATGACACAATCTGGTACGTCTTCGCCTTCGCGGAAAATACCCGATTGTTTTAGTAGTGCGTCTACGAGAGTCGTTTTACCGTGATCGACGTGGGCAATGATAGCTATATTGCGAATTGGAAGAGACATAAGATTTGTCTATAGACTTTTGTATCGTCAGCTCAAAATTTCTTAACAATTATAACTCAGTTCTGTTTTTATTTATATTTAAATGTTATGAGGAACAAATTTATGAAACGAAAACGAAGCTTTTGGTTAATTGCTATTGTAGGAATTATTTTCGATCAAATAACTAAATATTTGGTAGTACAGAATTTTGCAGAAATCGGGGACACTGTACCCTTATGGCCAGGAGTGTTCCATTTGACCTACGTAATTAATACAGGAGCTGCTTTTAGCTTTTTTCGCGGTCAGGTTGATATTTTACGTTGGATTTCTTTAATAGTTAGCGTGGTATTAATTATTTTTATCTGGTATTCCCCAAAATTAACTTTGCTAGAGCAATTAGGATATGGCTTTATTTTATCAGGAGCGATCGGCAATGGAATTGATCGCTTTTTATTTGGTTATGTGGTAGATTTTCTAGATTTTCGGCTAATCAATTTTCCTGTATTTAATTTAGCAGATGTGGCAATTAATATTGGAGTAATACTCTTATTAATTGCTAGTTTTACGAATCCATCCAAACCTAAAAAAACCCCCAATAAAAAAAATCATCCCATAACTAGATATAAATAATACTAGCCAGGGACAATCAAAGGCTTAGCAATCAATTGCATAGAGCAATTTCAATGCCGATCGCAGCTACATAGTTCTGTAAGTACGATAATTAATATTGGGGAAAATATTATCAATTTCCTCAACTTTTTCTAGCCATCCAGAATCTACTTTGTCGAGCAAAAGATCGTCGTAAATTTTATTAAAACGGAGTAAATGCGATCGCGTCCGTCGGATAGCATAGGGAACCATCGTGCCAGTACGCATAATAAATGCCCAGTCAGAAGACTGTGCCAATAGTAGCTCTCTAGCAGCTTGGTTTAGAGCACGCCATTCCAATTTATCAGCAGGTTCACGATTCGCCAGATGAACCATTCTTTCTGCTGCTTTGTGTAAGTGAGGATAAATCCAAGCGTTAGTTTCATTTAACCAATATTCATGAAATCCTTTATAACCCCAGCTAGATTGGGAAGGACGACATACTTGTTGAGTGGGTTGCTGCTGTAAGTATTCCGACAAGTGAGTCATATCGTAAGTATTTTGATCGTACCAACTCTTGCGGAACAGAAAATCAATAAATTGAGGTCCTTCATACCACCAGTGACCAAATAACTCGGCATCGTAAGGCGAAACCACAATCGGAGGACGTTGCAACATTCCATTTAAATTCTGGATTTGTCGCTCCCGATTATACATAAAATTACCTGCGTGTTCGGCAGCCTTTTCTCTTGCCCAATAAGGATCATACAGACCTTTTTCTGATAATCCTCCGTCACGGCTAGTAATTTTATGATATTTGATACCTGTATTTTTACGCTGACCATTGGGCATAATATAGGGCTTGATATATTCATATTCAGCCTCCCAACCCAAATCTTTGTAAAATTCGCGGTACTCTACTGCACCTGGATATCCTACTTTAGAAGACCAAACCTGTTGTGAAGACTCATGATCGCGACCAAAAGCAGCTACTCCTGTCTCAGTAAAAATAGGAGCATAAGAACCATAGCGGGGACGAGGACGAGCATAAAGAATACCGTGTCCATCGGTTAAAAAGTAACGCAAGCCAGCATCGGCAAGCATTCTTTCTAAACCTTCATAGTAAGCACATTCTGGTAGCCAGATTCCCTTAGGAGGACGACCAAAGTTTTCTTCATAGTGTTCGCAAGCAACCTTAATCTGTGACCATACGGCTTGGGGATACATCTTCATCAAAGGAAGATAACCGTGAGTAGCACCACAGGTAATAATATCTAGGTTGCCACTATCAAGAAACTGTTTAAAAGCTGTTACCAAATCGCGATCGTAACTTTCCCAAGTTTGCCGAATTTGACTGAAGGAATTGGCATAATATTCCGCCAAGTAAAGCATATGACCGTTGTGCTTATGGCGTTCAGTCTCTTTGTCAATTAATTCTTGCAGTTGAGTTAGATGAGCGTCATAACGATCTTGCAGAAGTTCATCACGTAACATTGCCACCAAGGGAGGTGTCATACTCATGGTCATTTTGAAATCAACCCCATCCCGCTTCAAGTTTTCAAATACCTGAAGCAAGGGAACATAGGTTTCTGTAATGGCTTCAAACAACCATTCTTCTTCTAAGACAAAGTCGCTTTCTGGATGGCGGACAAAAGGTAGGTGAGCATGTAAAACGAGAGCAAGGTAACCAAGAGCCATGATGATAAGATATTTCTAAAAATTTTTTATGACCTAAATTAAGGAACTGAGGCAATCTGGGTAAATTTTATGATATCTTAATATTGTATTCTGAAAAAGTTTAGCTAGTAGAAAAAATCTCTTTTACTTCAAAAGCTGATGACAAATACTTAATATTATTAGTGAATAAGGAGTGTTATTTTAGATCAATTAATTAAGTATCGAGAGTGTTCTACACGGCTTACCTATTACATATAATTACACATATAAGAGTTTGAAAAGCTCTTTGTAAATTTGTTGGGTTTTAATCTCTAGTGTTGCAATCTAACAAGCGACATCCCGATTACCAAAAACATAACAACCAGGGAGTATTGCTTCAACTACTATTATTTATCGACCAACGTTCTTCTTCAAAAGAGCAGATCCAGCAGATCCAGGCTTATTTACAGAGCTTGAAATCCGACTACTCTTTCAAGTTAGATATAGTGGAGATAGACAAGCAACCTCATTTAGTAGAGCACCTCAAGCTAGTAGCTACTCCAGCCTTAGTCAAAATAGCTCCACCCCCAAGGCATACTTTAGCTGGAAGCAACCTAATCAAGCAACTAGAAAAGTGGTGGCCTCGCTGGCAAGCAGTTCAAGACAGCCAAAATAACTCAGACAAAAGTAATGATGGTCAAAACTCATTAGATAATCTGCCCGTTAAAATTCCAGATCAAGAAGGGAATTACGCAGAAAACATTAGACTTGCTGATGAGATATTTTGCTTACAAAAGGAAAAAGAAGAATTAGAAGCACAGTTACGCTTTAAAGATCAAATTCTTGCCATGCTGGTTCACGATTTGCGTACCCCTTTGACAGCCGCTTCGATGGCAATAGAAACTATTGAATTATCTGAAAAAAACAAAAACATAGAAGCAGTAAAGCTGGCGGCTCTCAAACAAAAGCTTTTTCGACAGGCAAAAACCCAGTTTGGCATCATGGATCGCATGATTAGTGAATTGCTGCAAAACTCTCAAAGTATGAGTGCCAAGTTACAGGTAAAACTTTCCCCATTAAGTTTGCAACCTTTGTGTCGAGAAGTGATCGCTCAATTTGATTCTAGACTGAAGCAAAAGTCGATGACCTTTGAGGAGGATATTCCCCAAGATATTCCTTTGGTATATGCCGACGAAGAACTAATCCGCCAATTGATTAGTAATTTACTGGATAACGCAATTAAATATACTCCAGAAAAAGGGCAAATTTCTTTGTCTATTTTGCACCGTACTAATCAGAAAATTCAAGTAAGTATCTGTGATACGGGGCTGGGAATTCCTCCAGAAAAAAGGAAGCGTATCTTTGAAGACAATTTTCGTCTTCAGCGCGATCGCGCTCAGGAGGGGTACGGATTAGGTTTAGCTATGTGTCATCAAATTGTCTGCGCCCACTATGGTCAAATTTGGGTTGAAAGTTCTCCTGAAGAAGGTAGTTGTTTTAAATTCACCTTACTGGTTTACAGATAGTTTTTGTCAGGGCAAACGGCTGTTTGCCCTGATGATGATAGATGTATCTGTAACGGTAAGATCAGCCTGTATTTCTCATTCCTGCGGCAATACCGTTAATGGTTAACATAGCACCTCGCAATAGTTCTTCTTTACTAAAACGGAAATGGAGTGCCTGGGATTTATCGTGTTGACGTAGACGCTTAATTAGTGCTACTTGCAGAAATCCTAAGGGAACAATAGTTCCATTACGTAATTGTACAGATCTTTGTAGTTCAGGATCTCCATCAAGCAGTTTCTTTTGACTATTGATTTTGAGAATCAAATCTTTAGTTAAATAATATTCCTGAGAAATTTGAGCAAATAGCTTTTGAAAACGTTCTAAATCTTCTGGTTGAGATAGTTCTTTGACATAGTGTTCGGCTATTTGTAGATCGACTTTAGCTAGAGTCATTTCGACTTTAGAAATCACCACTCTAAAGAACGGCCACTTTACAGAAAAATATTGTAAAAGATCGAGATTTTTTTCCGGTTCTTGGTCAAGAAATCCTTGTAAAGCAGAACCAACACCATACCAAGCAGGTAATAAAAAACGACTTTGAGTCCAGCTAAAAACCCAAGGAATTGCCCTGAGACTGCTCATATCTTTTTTCTTGTTAGCATTACCTTTGCCAGGACGTTTAGAAGGACGTGAGCCAATCTGTAGCTGACTAATAACATCCACAGGAGTGACAGAATGGAAAAAATCAACAAAATCTGGCTGTTCGTAGATTAAGGCGCGATATACAGTACGCGATCGCGCTGATAATTCTTCCATAATTTGATTCCAAGGCTCTACTCGGTCAAACCCACTACCCAATAAACTAGACTGAATCACTGCCGTAGTCATGGTTTCTAGATGATATAGAGCCAACTCTGGCAAGGAATATTTAGAGGCTAGAACTTCTCCTTGTTCGGTAATTTTAATTCTGCCTTTAATGGTATCCGTTGGCTGGGCTAAAATTGCCGAATAAGCAGGACCTCCCCCACGACCTACAGAGCCACCACGACCATGGAAAATTCGCAGTGATATGCCAAATTCAGAGGCAACCTTTTGTAATGCCCGTTGAGCTTTGTGAATCTCCCAATTACTACTAAGAAATCCAGAATCTTTATTACTATCGGAGTAACCTAACATTACCTCCTGAAGATCGCTGGGTTTTAAAGGAACTGGGCTAGTCTCTGTGTGGGTATTTTTGTTTTGAACCGCTGCTACGTGCTGATATCCCCCTGATAATGATGCCCGGTAAAGAGGTAGTTCAAATAGCTCCCGCATGACTGAAGGAGCGCGTTTAAGGTCTTCTACTGTCTCAAATAAAGGCACAATTCTGACGGTGGTATAGCAGGTGGCAGGGTCGTATAGTCCTGCTTCTTGAGCAAGTAACAATACTTCTAGGACATCACTAACAAAATTAGTCATGCTGATGATGTATGTTTGACAAATACCTCGCCCAAATTCTTGTTGCAGCAAACGCAGCATCTTCAAGGTTTCAATTGTTTCGCAGGTGGCTGCTGAAAATGGCATTTCTGCGGGAATTAAAGGTCTACGGGTTTTTAATTCCTGAGTTAACCAGGCGGTTTTTTCCCCTTCGGAAAGCTCATCATAAGGTTTGGGAAGAACTTGCAGGTATGCAGTGATTTCAGCTATCGCATCTGAATGACGAGAAGAATCCTGACGGAAATCTAGTTCGACCAGAGTAAATCCGTATACTTCAGCCTGACAGATTAAGTTATCCAATTCACGACAATGCAATCTAGTGGCGGCTAAACTGCTCTGCATTAACTTTAATTCAGCCACAAACTCTTCTCTCGAAGTGTAAATATTGTCGATATGAATTTCTGAGATTGCTTGTCTACCAGCGGCTGAAGCCAAAGCTTGATTTCGTTCTAAAGTATTTTTTAACCTTCGAGCAATGTAGGCCAACTTGAGACGGTAAGGCTCTTGACGGTAGCGAATCGCCAATTCTTCATAGATTTCAGGCATCTGCTGCTGATCTTGTTCTAGAGAATCTAACAGTTCTTGCCTGACATCACTCCAGTGTAAAGAAAGACTGAGTAACTCCCGTAATTGGTCGATCGACTTGAGATATTTTTCAATGACAATACTTCGCTGATAGCAAGCAGTTTCCCAAGTCACTTGGGGGGTCACAAAAGGATTCCCATCACGGTCAGAACCGACCCAGGAACCAAAATAACAAAAATTATGAGTTGGAGCAGACAAATGAGGGAAAGAACTAGCCAAAGATTGTTTCATCCTCGAAGCCAATTGGGGAATTACATCAAATAAAACTTCCTGAAAGTAATGTAAAGAGTAATCCACCTCATCCAATACTTTGGGTTTAAACTGATGTAGTTCATCAGTACGCCACCAAAGACGAATTTCCTCGGTTAGCTGATTAACCGCTTCACTGGCTTCCCAAGAGTCGGATAATCCCATTTCACGCATTACTTCTTCGGCAACATCTAGCTGCTCCAAAATATGCGATATGCGTCGTTGCTTTTTACGGATTGTGTGACGCACTATTTCCGTAGGATGTGCTGTAAAGACCAATCTAATATCCAATTGGTCTAATAATCTTTGCAGCATCAAAGGAGGCATATTTATTTCCTTGAGATAAGGAAAAAGCCAGTGAAATAAACCTGCTTTGTTACTGCTAGATACACTAGGTTCAATCCAATTACCTTTTAGCTGTTCTAATGCTGAATTATGAGTTTTACTTGAAGCTGTCTTGAAATGAGATTTTAAGCCATTGCCATTCGAGTTTTTTTGAGAAGATGCAGTATGAGTAACACGCTGAGAAAGCTTTTGTTCTCTAGATTCGTAGTGTTGTTCAATTATGTTAGTTAGTTGAAAATAAAGTGCAAATGCACGAGCTGCTTGAATAGCATCATTAAGAGCTAATTTCTCTATTAACTGCGGCACTGAAGATTGAGGAAATGAATCTGTTACTTGTCCCTCCGCAGAGGAAAGAGAGCGCATTTGCTGAAG
Source organism: Pleurocapsa sp. MO_192.B19 (assembly GCA_030064975.1). Taxonomy (GTDB): domain Bacteria; phylum Cyanobacteriota; class Cyanobacteriia; order Cyanobacteriales; family Xenococcaceae; genus Waterburya. The sequence goes on along the minus strand of JASJDX010000120.1, from coordinate 10,084 downwards.
TAGATCGAGCATTTCTTGTCCACGCTCAGAACGCAGCACGGACTCCCATAAATCTTCTATTAATTTTTGTCGATGGCGCAACAGTAAATAGGAGGCAGACAGGATGCTTACTTCCTGTTGATCCGCGATCGAAGATTGAACAACCGAACTCATAAAAACCTCTGCTTGGGGTATGTATATCTTGATTTGGTAAATGTATTAGAATATTCAGGATTTGCTGAACCAAAATAGCTATATTTATTTTGATAGCTATTTAATTTTCTTTGGGCGACACCCTTTTTATTAGTCACAGATTAATTTGTCTTTTTACCCTCATCTCTTGGGTTGATCCCCGAACAGGTGTAAGTGGCAGAGCAATCTGTGAGCGTTGGTCAAAAAGAACAATTACAAACTAAAACAGGTTTTAATGACAATATCTTTAAATTATTATATTGAGAAGGCAATTTTAGCAAATATACTGTCATTAATAGTAAAGTTGACTGTATATTCTGCTAGCAGTAGCTTATTTGCTCAAGCTCAAGTTAATTGTGGTTGAAGTTAGGAAAATTGAGGACGGGCAAACGTTCTGAACGAAATATTTCTTCGCTAGCTTCCCCCAACTCGGTCATAAATTCCGTCAATAAATATAAAGTCAAAATGCCAATAATAAAAGGGCTGGTGGCGATACTCAATCCTAAAAAGGAGAGTAAGCAGGATATGTTATTAGGCTTCATGGTTTAGTTAATTTATATTCTCCATCTACCATTGTATGAACTTTAGGCGTTGGTAGCGCATAACTGCACTATATTTTCATTTTCTCTAGTAAAAGCAAAAATAGCACTGCTTATCTGTATATCTTGTACCAACTTAATCCTTATTCATGTTTAGAGAAATAAAAATGAAACAAACAATAATTCAAGTTGATGCTTTCACTAGCCAAGTTTTTCGAGGAAATCCTGCTGCGGTGTGTGTGCTAACAGCCGCTCAAGATGACCAATGGATGCAATTAGTAGCACAGGAAATGAATCTTTCGGAAACAGCTTTTCTAATTAAACAAGATCAAGACTATAGTTTACGCTGGTTTACCCCAACTACAGAAGTTCCTTTGTGTGGTCATGCAACTCTAGCTAGCGCGCACGTGTTGTGGACAGAAGGATACGCTTCAACTGGTCAGTCACTTAACTTTCAGACTAAAAGTGGCTTGTTGACTGCTAGATATCAAGATAACTGGATTGAGCTAGATTTTCCTGCTAATCGATCGCAAGATATACCGCCGATTACGAAACTGCAAGATGCTTTAGGAGTACTTATAAAAACTTTTTCTTATAATTCTTTGGGTTATCTCGTGGAACTACACTCCCCCGAACAAGTAAAACAGTTACAACCTAATTTTGCTTTAATTAAACAGTTGCCGATTTCTCAGGTCATTGTTACTAGCTTGGCAGCAGCTAACTCTGAATATGACTTTATATCAAGGTTTTTTGCTCCTGGATTGGGCATAGATGAAGATCCAGTTACAGGAGCGGCTCACTGCTGTCTTGCTCCCTACTGGCGCGAGCGCTTGCAAAAAGATAATTTTTTAGCTTATCAAGCTTCTCATCGCGGTGGGGTAGTTAAAATTAATTATAGTGGTGGCGATCGCGTTTTGCTTCAAGGACAGGCGATAACTGTAATGCGTGGAGAACTTTTATAATCAATTTCTGGGAAAACCACAACCAATTAATCCTGACTGCCATTTAATTGTTCTTTTAAGGCCGCTAGAGAAGACCAACGGCTATCCACCTGGAATTGATCACTTTGAGATGTCTTGGCTGCTCCTGGGCAATTTTCACCACATACTTGTCTGAGTGGTAGAGCCAAAGATAACTGTTCAAAAAGCCAGGTTTCAGGCTCAAAATGACCATTAGGAGGAAGAGTTTCTGATAAATCTTCCATCGGCACTTCCCTTTCTGTCGGCAGATCTTCAACCTTTTCTACTTCAGATGCTAGCCAGATTAATTCTGAAGTGTTGATCCTGAGACGATGATTATAATTTTGTAAACAGCGATCGCAAGCTAGGGTGATAATCGTTTCTGCTTGAGATATTATCTCTAAAAAATTGCCCCCGTGGCGCACATTGATAGTACCTTTTACAGGGGTCAAAGTATTTAATCGGGCAATGTGATCGTTAACAATAATTTCTGCTTGGCGTTTTGGTGCTTTTAGCAGATGAGGAATATATATCGCTTCCATTATTTACCTAATTTTTGACGCAATATTACGCAATATTTTCACAACTTGCCTAGATCTATATGTTCAGAGTTAGGGTTGTTGCAAGCGCACAATTAATCTTCTATCTGGCTCTTGACCCCGACTTTCAGTCATTAAATCTTCAACATTCTCTAGCAAAGAATGTATTTGTTTCCTTTCTGCTGAAGACAAACTTGGTATTTCGACTTCCTGACCCGTTTCTCTTACCCGATCTATCGCCTCTTGAGTTAAAGCAGCTAACTCTTGATTGCGTTTAACCCTATAACCATCTAATTCAATCACAAAAGAGTTTTGGGTTTCTGGATCAGCATTCAAATTTAGTATGGTGTTGGCGAGGTACTGAATAGCATCAATACTTTCACCTTTGTTGCCAATTAGTTGCTGTTTTTGCTCTGGAGTAAAATTGCTACCGTCTATATTTAACCAGTTAGATTTTAAATCAGTTGTTACTGTTTCAAATCCTTCTGTAGTTACTTGAGCAGCCAGACCCATAAAGTCTAAAAGCTGCTCTAACCATTGTTTACCTGACTGAAGTTGACTTTCCACGATGGTTGATGGTTATTAACCTGAAGTTTTTTCTTTTTTCTTAGAGCGTTTGCGCTCAAAAGGAAGAGCATTTCTTTTAGCGGCAGCTTCTGCCTTTTCCTGTTCTTCTAAGATTTTCTGTAAGTTCTCTGGTAGAGGCTCTCGCATCAAAAACCAAGATTGACCAACTTGGAAGAAATTAGCCACTACAATATACAACAAAACTCCAGCAGGTAGAGGAAAGAATAAAAACATTCCACTAAATAGCAAGGGAGTTATCTTATTAATTGTTTGTTGTTGGTCTGCACCACCACTTTGCCCGCTAGTCATCTGTTGGTTGACGTAGATACCTACACCAAACATCAAGACCATAGCCAAGATGTCAAAGTTAATATTGCCATTTTCATTAGTTACGCCAACTCGACCCAGTTTTTCAATAAACAGAAATCCAGTATTAGCAGCAATCCCAGGAACAGTAACTTGGATGGTAGCATCCCCTGGCTCTAAGGCTTTAATTGTTCCATCTTCGTTAATTTTTAATCTTTCAGAACCTTTAGTAACTTCTAAGTTAGGCTCAATATTGGTGACCGAGTATTCTTTCAACCAAGTATTCAGAGATTTACCCTCAATAGTTTGTAATTCTACCTTAGTGCTTTCTCCTACGGCTAACTTATTACCACCAGGCAACATTGCCGCAATTTTGTCGTGAACTCCATCGTCGATGTAAATATTTTTTGGTTTAGTGGCAAAAGATTGAGGGGCAACCCGTTCTATTTGCTCTCTAGGCAGAATTTGAACATTAATGTCGTAAGGAGTATCAGTAAAAGGCGATCCTCTCAATGTGGCAAAGAGAGCAAACAAAATTGGCATTTGCAGCAATGTCGGACCGCAACCTGCAAGAGGATTACCAAACTCCTGCATAACTTTTGCTGTTTCTTCCCGCTGCTTTTCTGGGTCGTTTTTATATTTTTGTTTAATCTGTTCTTGCCGCTCCTTCATTAAAGGTTGAACGATTTTCATTTTACGCATGTTGCGAATTTGTCCTGCACTTAGGGGAACAACCGCAAGACGAATTACAATTGTCAGAGCTATAATTGCAAAACCATAGCTTGGCACAATCCCGTAGAAAAAATCTAGGATTGGAAGCATGATGTTGTTTGAAAGAAAGCCGATACCAAAATCCATTTTTTAATCTGTCCAGCCTTTGCGGAATAACTTCAATTTTCTGTCCAGTTTAGCCTATCGCCCCTGAGGAAAACCAATCTAAACTGTTGTAGTTTAGTGTTTTTAGTTAACTTGAATTGCTTCAAGGGGTCTGCCTGTTTTTGCCGATGCTTTTTCAGAAATATAGTCGTAGATATCTCTAAACTGGGGAACGGCACGCATCTCTAAACGGCTTTTATCTCTTAGAGTTACTACTAAGTCTCCCCATAGACCAACTCCTCTGGGAACTTTTACTATCTTGATAACTTCAGAATAAATAATGTCTGTTCGTTCTCTGCCCATCCAGCCACCAGTCACGCAAATTCGGCGGTCTGTAATGCGATAGCGCAACCACAAAGCTCTGACAATCGCACCGACTGTCAAAGGGATACAAATTACGGTAAACGCTAATAATATATTGAAGATCAAATCCCCAACATGAGGACCACCTTCGAAATAGACTTCTTCTTTAATACCCATTGATTATTTTTGATTCTTTTAATAACTCTTCTAATTCTCGCAAAAAATGTTCATATTTGCATTTAACTGCCTTGGGTTTGACGACAATTACTATCTTCCAACCAGGTCGAATTTTGGACAAATTGCTTCTAATTACGCCTTTGATCTGTCTTTTGATGCGGTTGCGAACTACAGCTTTTTTACTAACTTTTTTGCTAATGGAGATGCCAATCTTTGTTTCTCCAGTAGAAACTGAGTTATCTTGCTCCCTAGACAAAAGTGCAACTAAGGTTAAATGAGGACTGTAACGACGGATGCCCTGATCGTAAACAGCCCTATAATCTTGCCGATTTCTTAGCCTATGAGCTTTTGGCAATCCCACATTAATTAAACTGCCAAGCGATGGCGACCTTTCTTACGGCGAGCCTGAACTACTCTTTTACCGTTACTGGTGCGCATACGAGCGCGAAAACCAGACTTTCTTTTTTGTTTGCGGTTGGTTCCGCCCAAAGTACGCTGAGTCACTGATTATTTCCTCTGTAAAATTCATCTAACTGCCAGGGCAAAAAGCCACAATCTATAATTGTACTATAAAATTATGGATTAATACTTAAAACCCATGCTCCAACTCTCTCAGGAACTGGTGCATTGGTGGCTGGAACAACTTGAGCATAAAAGTAATATGTTCCTACTTCAGGGTTTTTCGTATTAGACATAACAATCTCTAATTTTTTAGGGTCTTTTAGAGGTTCGGCAAGATTTATCTGAACAAATCTATTTTCTTCATCCCAGATTACTTCTTTTAGGGGTAAGGATTTTTTCTTATCTCCGTTTGGTCTAACTTCAATTTTATCGGTATCAAATTTGCCGTCAAAATAGTCAGGGTAAGAGATGACAAACTGAGTTGCTCCATTCTGTAATTTCTTTTTGGGTATTCTGAGACGATAGCGATCGCGTTGCTCGGCAATGCCACCAAAATCTAAATAATAATTAAGAATGTCAACATCTCTGTCACCAAAGATAAGTAAGCCTGGTGTTCCTTGAGCCATAGCAATGGTATGAACTCCCCCAAGAGTACAGGTAGCTAGGGTTAATGCTGTTAATAAAGGTTTGAAAAATGATTTACGAAAAAGCATAATTGTTTTGATTAGAGGTTAATTTTACTAAACTTTACTATTGTATTGACATTAGTATGAAATTAGTAAAGGTATCAAGTTGTCGGACGCTATTAAATTTAAAAAGTGCCACTTATCTTGTTTAGTTGTTAATTTTACTTTTTAGTTAGTAATAGCAGGAAATCGAGAACTATATAGCTGAGTTATCAATTGTGAAATTGAATCTTACTCTATATTTCTGCTCTTTTTTCTAATTGATGACACGTCCTAGTATTCAATCAAATTAATAATCGGTATCTGAGGTAATTTTTTTCTTCCTGCCAAAGCTAATAATTCAATGACAAAAGCACAACCAATAACTTCTGCACCCACTTTTAATAATAGTTCAGCGGCGGCTTTAGCTGTTCCTCCAGTAGCTAATAAATCATCAACAATCAGGACTTTTGCTCCTGGTGCGATCGCATCTTGATGAATTTCTAGCCGATCCATGCCATATTCAAGTTCATAAGCTACTGAATAAACAGAGGAGGGAAGTTTCCCCGGTTTACGTACAGGAACAAAGCCAGCATCTAGCTGATAAGCCAAAGGTGTCGCAAAAATAAAACCTCGTGATTCCATACCAACAACATAATCTGGTAATAAATTTGCCTCCCGACATTGATGAGCCAGCTGATCTACAGTGTAGCGTAGTCCTTCAGGATTACTGAGTAACGTGGTTATGTCCCGAAAAACAATTCCTGGTTGAGGAAAATCTGGAATATCGCGAATTAAAGATTTGAGTTCCATAAATAAACGTCAATAAATTAGATTCAATCCATCTTTTAGACAAATAGCTGTGGCATCATAGCACCATAGATTTATTTGTTATCCTCGACAAAGAATAATACATATAACTAAAATATGGAATTAATTTTATAATGAGCCAATCTGCAAGTTTAGAATCGGATTTTCATTATCCTGTGGAAAACCAAGCTTCAATTTTAAGCACTTTACCCGACATCCCCCTACCATCTAAGAGGTGTTCACCTCGTACTCAAATACAAATTGATTTGCTGTTATTAGCTTTAGAAGCTTTAGAACTAGGTGGCTCGGAACAAATGTTGGCGATGGCAAGACAGTTGGAAATAGATGGCATTATCAAACATCGTGTCAATCTATGGCGTTTGCGCTGTAGTAATCCTTGGCGACGTTCTTATACTAGAGATTATTTAAGTTTAGACCAAGCCAAGGCTTTGATTATTATTGCTGGTTATCGAGCTAAAGAGCTGATGGTACTTATTAGACAATTATTGCTGGCAGAACAACAGATGCGAGAAAAAAATCTGCCCATCGAAAATCATTTTCGTCTTTCGGAATATTTAGAAAGATTTCGCGCCCATTTTCGTAGTCGGATGAACTCTCGCCGTGCTAGAGTATCAGCCTATATTGCCTCAGAAGAACAGTTGAACAAACTGGCTTTATCCTTGTTAAACAAGCTGTTGTTTTGTACAGGAACAAGAGGAATGCAGAGAGTTTGGTTTAGTTTGTTTGATGGAGAAGTGGCATAAAAAATGAATATCAAACGACAGTATAGTTTGCCTAACTGCAATTTGGTTTTGGAAGGACTAGAAGATGCTAATACAGAAAGTGTTGATATTTTAGATGGACAGCCCCCTATGTCTATTTTGATTAATGCTGAGTGTAATTTTTTAAATTCTAATCAAAAGTTAAGCGGTGGTAGCATTTTTTTAGAAAACTTATCCCGAGCAGTAAGTACATATGCTCAGGGATTTTTGAGTGGCTTGTCTCAACCCAACCAAGACATCACCGAATATCCTCAGATATCTATTGAACCCGTTGGTAAGCAAAATCTTCATCGCTTAACTCTTGAGCCTGAACCAAATAGCGATGAGGAAAAAGCTGAGGTTAATTTAACCACAGTAGAGTTGTTTGATTTAGTAGATGCGATCGATCAGTTTTATAGCGATCGCAGTACTTTGCCGCATATGACTTTGATACTACAAGCTGTGAGCAAACGCTATCGTAAACCAGAGCAACCTCTTGCAGAAAGACTAACTCCCGTAATAGTTGGATTTACTAGCTTAGCAGTGGCAGCAGGAGCTTTGTTTTTGATTCCTCCCCCCCAAATGCGTCCACCAGAACCGGCCCCAGCTAATAATACAACCGAGACTAGGCCAACTACGACTGAAAGCACCCCACCTACTACAGAATCTAATCCTAATTAAGATAATTGATTTTGGATGATTTTGGATTTTATTTTTCGCTAACATACGAAATTATAGTTTATTTGTAATATTTTAGTTTCATAGAGAAAAGTTGCATTTTCAACCATGAAAATGTTTTTTTATGTATGGTTAAACTCTGATAATTGGTTAGTTAATCCGCTAATTATTAAATTTATTGGTTACTGGTTATGACTGACAAAAGAATAAAAAATAAAGACAAAGTGCAGCTTTAATGGTTTGTTTTCTGATTAAAATAAGCATCTAGACAAAATTAATTACAGATTAAAACTATTATTTTAATTATATTTTAATCAAGAGAAAGCATATTTAATTACACTTTTAAGAAGAATTATTATTTTGCTGAGTATAATTATCTAAATTATTGCTAATAAAAACTATTTTATAAAAGTGAATCTCAGTTTTATCGACATATTTTTGAAGATATTTTAGTGCATTTTATTTTGGCATTTCATTTTTTTCTATCTTTAAAAATATCTTTTTTTAAATTATTAATATTGACCAGTAGCTTATTTTTTGTTTAATAACCAATAGTATTTTTAACCACATTTATTATTAATAGATTATCGCAAGTTTTTACTAAAACAACCAAGTTAAAGGCTACTAATATAAGCGATTTAGTCAATTCTGTATCATAAAATATTATTTAAGAATTCATATCAATAGTTAGAACTACTAACATTTTCGTTACAAAGATCAAATATTATTAGATTGTCAAAAAAAAAATGACAATGAGATTTTTCTGAGAATAATAAAGTAACTCGGATAATTTAAGAATCTCACCAGGAGCATCCCATTTTGGATAAAACATGATGAGCTCAACAGTATAATCTTTGATTTATCGTCTATCAAAAAAATATATTTGCCGAAACAGGATGCTCCCATCTTCCCCCCCTTGTACATTGGAGTATTGGAGCTTCTTAAAATGATTCGTGTGTTGATTGTTGATGATTTAAAACTAATTTGTCAAGGAATAAAAGCGATGTTTGCTTCTGTGACAGACATTAGCTTGGTGGGATTTGCCCACAACGGTAAAGAAGCAATTAAGCAAACTCTTAAAGAAAAGCCTGATATAGTCTTAATAGACGTACTTATGCCTGTCATGGGTGGCATAGAGGCTACGAAGGAGATAACGAAACAGTTTCCTGAAGTAAAGGTTATTGTTCTGAGTACTTTTGAGGATGATCCTATTATTTGTGAAGCAATCGCTGCTGGAGCAAAAGGATATTTGCTGAAAAGCATGAATATTGAAGAATTAGCTTCAGCAATTCGTACAGTTAATAGTGGCTTTGCTCAGTTAGCTCCTGGAGTTATTGATAGCTTGGCAAAAACTGCCCTCAATAACTCAAATTTCCATCAGTTAGAAAGCTCTGCTCACGCAGCTTTTACTCTTGATTATAGTAAAACAGAGGTTCAACCCGAACTTAGTAAAGTTCAATCCAAAACTAAGAAGAAAGCTAAAAAAGTCAAGAAAAAACCAGAAAAACCATTATTCCGTTATGGTGATTGGATCACACTAGTGATTGGAATATTTTTGCTATCTCATACAGATGGCATGGGACATCATCTAGGACACGCAGGGTTATTTTGTTTAATGCTTGCCCTGATTGCTCGTCCGATTCGTTTTTTATGGGATGCGCCCCTAAAATATCGCAGAACGATCGGAATCTTCGCTTTTGCTGCTACGGTAGCCCACGCTATCTATGCTACCGATCATGTTTTAAATTCCAACTTAGCGACAATTTTATCGCTGTCACTCAAACATCAATGGGCAATGTGGGCAGGTATTTTGTCTTTGGCGATGATGGCTCCTGCTGCAATAACTAGTTTTCAGAGTTTACAGAAAAAACTAGGTAAAAACTGGCGCAAGATCCATTTGCTAACTGTTCCATCTCTAGCTCTAGCTATATTACACACAACATTGATCGGACCTCATTACATGGGAGAGTTAGAGATGGAAATTATTCATCATCTACGTACATATTCTATTGGTGCAGTTGCACTATTAGTTTTTCTAATGCGCCAGCGAATATTTTGGTCGGTATTGGGACTAAGTGGTATGGGCAAGTACAGTAAGAAAAGTCAGGTTAAAAAATAATGTTGTTCAATGTTATTCAACTTAACTAGAAATTATTGAGTTAAGAAAGGTTCGAGAGTTAAGTATCACTATTTAATTTATATGTAAGTAGAGCAGCAAAATAAGTAGAGCAGCAAAATTAAATAATTTAGGGACACGGAGAAAATCAAGGCATTTTTATCACATAATCACATTTGTATATTCAAATATTCATAAAATAGATTATATACTTA
>JASJDX010000119.1 GCA_030064975.1 Pleurocapsa sp. MO_192.B19 | reverse complement strand
GTTTCTCCCACAGTTTAAGCTATCCTATCTAAGTCTATAGATATAAATAGCATAGGTTAACACAAAACCAGGTTAATGAAATTTTTCTAACATGAGTTTTAATTGATGTCTAGAATTTGACTACTTTATACAAATTACTTCAGGAACTTACAATTAACTAATTCTGTCTTAAGCCACCATAACCTACTTATATACTTATATTTATATATTTTGGTAGCTAATGAACCGTAATACTATCTTGGGAACTCTTGGTGTTGGCGTACTTTTAATTTTGATGGGGATAGTATCTCAAGAAGAAGCTGGCTCTTTAAGTAAGATTCAACATAACTCTACACCAGATAAGTTAGTCGCCACAAAAACAAATACGGAAATAAAGATGAGTCAATTAATTGATGCTCATAATCGTTTTGGCTTTAATTTATTTACACGTATTCAAAGCCAGAAATCAAGCCAAAATATAGTTATCTCCCCCAGTAGTATTGCGATCGCTCTTGCTATGACTCGCAATGGTACGAGTAGTGAAACGTTACGGGAGATGACAGAAGTTTTGCAGTTAAATCAATTAGAAGCTACAACCGTTGATGCTAGCTATTTAAAACTGATTGAAACTCTTAAAACAGCAGATTCTGATGTACGATTGACGATCGCGAATTCTCTCTGGGTAAACCAAAATATTGCTCTAAAAGATCGGTTTATTGATAATGCTAAAAACTTTTATCAAGCTGAGGTAACTAATTTAAACTTTGTTAATTCCAAAGCCAAAAATACCATCAATAATTGGGTAGCCCAAAATACCGCTAATAAGATTCCCACAATTGTTGATTCTACTTCCCCAGAAGATGCCCTGTATTTGATTAACGCTATTTACTTTAAAGGTATTTGGACAAATAAATTCGATCCTAATTCCACAACTGAACAACCTTTTTATACTGAACCCAATACCTCTAAACCCAAGAAAATGATGAGTCAGACAGGGGACTATCGCTACTATGGGAATGAACGGTTTCAGGCGGTGCGGCTACCCTACGGCAAAAAAGAAGAATTAAGTATGTATATTTTTCTTCCCAGGGAAACCAGTAATCTCGAACAGTTTAATCAACAGTTAACTAACGGTAATTGGCAAGAGTGGCTGAGTCAAATGCGATCGCAACAGGGAAATATTACTATTCCTCGTTTTAAGCTGGAATATGAAACTGAACTAAAAAATGTCTTAGCCGCTTTAGGAATGAACATGATTTTCGATCGTAGTCTGGCGGACTTTTCCCAGATGACTGACACTTCCGTTGCCGTAGACACAGTTAAACACAAAACTTTTATTGAAGTTAACGAAGAAGGAACAGAAGCGGCTGGAGTTACTTCTACTGGTATCCGTATCACTTCAGCTGCGCCCCAAGATCGACCATTTACCATGAATGTTAATCGTCCTTTCTTTTTTGCCATTCGTGACGACGTTAGCGAAAGCATTCTCTTTATGGGAAATATTGTTGAGCCTGGCTAGTATCGCTGCGCTTAAGTAGCGAGTAACGAGTAGCGAGTAGCGAGTAGCGAGTAGCGAGTAACGAGTAGCGAGTATTGATTTTCCTCTGTTTACTAGTTTTTAACTGATCGATGGTTTATCTGAAGCAGAAACTTACTATGAGGATGTTTCTATCGCTTAACCCTTTGCCATAGAATTAAATTTTGCTCAATTATTTGATTAAAGTAATAATTTAATTTCCAATCTATGAAAATTGTCTTTTTTGGTACGCCTCAATTTGCTGTTGCTACCTTAAATAAGCTCATCGAACGTCCTGATCTGGAAATATTAGCGGTGGTGACGCAACCAGATAAAAGAAGAGGCAGAGGTAATAAAACCCTACCGTCGGCGGTTAAAAAAGTAGCACTAGATCATGATTTACCGATCTGGCAACCCAAGAGAATCAAAAAAGATCGAGAAACTTTAGACAAACTTAAGGCTGCTCAAGCAGATGCCTTTGTAGTGGTGGCTTATGGACAGATCTTATCGACAGAGATTTTATCAATGCCGAAACTAGGCTGTATCAATGTTCATGGCTCACTATTACCCCAATATCGTGGTGCTGCACCAATTCAATGGAGTATTGTTAATGGCGATCGCAGTACGGGAATTACCACTATGTTGATGGATAAGGGCATGGATACGGGAGATATGTTACTGAAAGTCGAAACTGAGATTAAGCTACTAGATAATGCTCATGATTTAGCCGTTACTCTTGCTAGTCAGGGAGCAGATTTATTATTAGAAACCTTATTTAAACTAGAACAGCAAACAATTACCCCCACTCCTCAAGATGATGCTCAGGCTACTTATGCACGATTAATCGATAAATCAGATTTTATAATTGATTGGTCAAAAAGTGCGCTGGATATACACAATCAAGTTCGCGGATTTTTCCCTAATTGCTTTGCCACGTTAGAGGACAAAAAATTAAAAATCAGTGCCACTGTGCCAATTACAGAAACTACAATCGAAGAATTACCAGAAGAATATAGTAGTTTAAAACAACAATATTCAGAATTAGCTTCTCTTTCAGGTGAACCAGGAGAAATAGTCAAAAATATTAAAAATCTTGGGGCAGTAGTGCAAACTGGCTCGGGATTGCTGTTGTTAAAACAAGTACAGCTTGCAGGAAAACGCTCCCAATCTGGCTGGGACTTTGTTAATGGAATGCGTTTAGAAGTAGGAACAAAAATTGATTAACAATTAACAATTAACAATTAACAATTAACAATTATCAATTATCAATTATCCAAAAGCTAACAGCCAACAGCTGTTAAACAATTGATTCAAAGTAGCGACAACCATGACAAGGACCTTCTGGATTGACCGCACAGCGCATGATTTCTGAACGAGCATTAAAAAGACAATTAGCATTACCTATCACATAGCGATCGCCAATTAAAGTAGTTTCTTCTGGTCTTTTGGATTCTTGTACATGGAGGGTAGCTTTGTCAAATCGATAGCCTCCTACACGATATTGATAGAAATGATGACGTTCGAGGATGGCATAAGTTTTACCCTCAAATTCCATGTAGTTACCTGGTTGAAGTCGGCGATCGAGATGGAGTCTGCCAATGCATTGACGAGCAGGAGTTAAGATAATTTCTGTAGGTAATAGATTTTGCTTGAGAGACATGAATACTTATAAAATTTGAAGCCTCATTGAAAAATAGTAACGTGTTCTGGTTTTTCTCAACAGCAGTTATGAGTAAATAACTCAATGATATTTTTCATTTATTTTAAGTTGATCTAGTTAATCTAAGAGATCAATTCATCTTAATCCAAACTAAAAACTAATTTTGCCGCCCCTAACATTCCAGCTTTATTACCTAATTCAGCAGTGAGTAATTGTAAACCTGGGCGAGAAGTAGATACTACCCGTTGTTCAATTTCCTTGAGGGTAGTCGGCAAAAAAAACTCAGAACTAGCACTAATCCCCCCACCAATAATTACTGCTTCAGGAGTTAGAACATAAATTAAACTAGCAAGTCCGGCACCCAATAATTTGCCATAACTCTGCCAAAATTCTAAAGCTGCTCGCTCTCCTGCTTGGGCTAACTTACCCATTGCTGCTGGTTCTTTGCCCGTATTGCGAAGAACTGAACCAATAGAAGTATATTGTTCTAGTGAACCCTGATTACCGCTACGACAGGGAAAGCCATCAGGATTTAGAGTAATTAAACCCAATTCTCCTGCTGCACCACAACGACCAGTAAATAATTTACCATCCAAAAAAATTGCCCCGCCAACTCCAGTACCTAAAGTCAAGAGAATAAAATCACTAAACTTTCTCCCTGCACCTAACCAAGCCTCAGCAATAGCAGCACAGTTAGCATCATTTTCTAAGACAGTTGGTAAACCAGTTTGAGCTTCTAACCAGTCAGCAACTGGAACATCATCCCATCCTGGGAGGTTAATTGATTTTTTGGCAATGCGTCTAGCAGTATCGGTAGGTCCTGGCACACCAAAACCGATCGCTCCAGAGGTATTATTCTTATTAAGCTGCTGCACTCCTTTGGCGATCGCATCTATTACTGGTTTGGGGTTAGCAGGTTGGGGAGTAGCTAAGGAAATTGATTCCAAACAAGTGCCATCTCTAAGAAACTTTCCTATTTTAATGGCAGTCCCCCCTAAATCCACACCAATGACTTGATTGAGATTATTTTCCACTACTAATCACTATTAATTACTATTAATAATTTGGCGATATTCTGCCTCTGTATATAGATCTGCTTGATTTTTTATCCGATCTAAAAACAAGATGCCATCAAGATGATCTAATTCATGCTGAAAAATACGAGCAATAAAATCCGTTAGGATCTCCTGTTTGGTTTCTCCTTGTCTAGTGGTGTATTCTACTTCAATTTCGCGATATCTGGGGACTAAACCCCGAACGCCAGGAACGCTTAAGCATCCCTCCCAATCTTTAACTACCTCTTCACTATGACTCAAAATTCGCGGGTTAATCATCGCCGTTGGGGGCATAGTTGGAGCATAAGGATAGCGATCGCTCGGATGGGAAGCAACAATAAACAGTCGATAGGATTGAGATATTTGGGGTGCAGCAATTCCTACCCCCTTACTAGCGATCGCCGTTCTTATTAAAGAGTCAATTAATTCCGAGATATTTCTGTCTATAATATTTTGGATAGGTTTAGCTTGGCTTCTGAGGATCGGATTTCCTATTTCAGCAATTGTAAACTCTTGTTTCATGTTTATGGGCTAGAAAATTCAGCATTGTAGCTTACCTTCTCGATCGTAATACAACTCAACTGATAAGATCTTCTAATCACTAATCATCGGTAAGTAACTAGAGTGGCAATTTCTTCAAAGCATTTATGGGAGCAAGTTTTAAATCGCCTCAAAGAACAACTCAGTCGTCCTACGTTTGAGACTTGGATGCAAAATGCCACTGTAGAAAATTTGACTACAGACTCTTTAACTATTACCGTTCCTAACGCTTTTGTGATGAACCATTTACAAAAGCACTATGTGAATATTATCAGTGATTTGGTGGCGGAAATTAATGGTAACCCCCTAGAAATTCGTTTGAAATCTCAATCAGGGGAAAACCCAGCTTTCTTGGGAGTTACAGCTATTTCTTCCCCCAACGAACCTCAATACCAAACTCAGGGCAAAAATCACCTCAAGCCGACTAAATTAAACCCTAAATATACTTTTTATAGCTTTGTGGTGGGTCCTACTAATCGGATGGTACACGCTGCTTCTCTTGCGGTTGCTGAGTCTCCTGGCAGGGATTTTAACCCCCTTTTTCTCTGTGGTGGAGTAGGGTTAGGCAAAACCCATTTAATGCAAGCTATTGGACATTATCATTTGGAAATTAATCCTGATGCTAGGGTTTTTTATGTTTCCACAGAACAATTTACTAACGATCTGATCGCCGCAATTCGTAATGATAGTATCCAGAGTTTTCGCGAACACTATCGCACTGCCGATATTTTGCTAGTAGACGATATTCAATTTATAGAAGGTAAGGAATATACCCAAGAAGAGTTTTTCCACACTTTTAATACTCTCCACGAAGCAGGAAAGCAAGTAGTCTTGGCTAGCGATCGCCCTCCGAACCAAATTCCCAAGCTACAAGAACGTCTTAGTTCCCGTTTTTCTATGGGTTTGATTGCTGATGTCCAAGTGCCAGACTTAGAAACTCGCATGGCAATCTTACAAAAAAAAGCTGAATACGAAAATGTTCGTCTTCCTAAAGAAGCGATCGAATATATCGCTAGCCAGTATACTTCTAATATTAGAGAGCTAGAAGGAGCATTAATTAGAGCGATCGCCTATATTTCTCTTTCTGGTTTATCAATGACTGTGGAAAATATTGCCGCGGTACTAAACCCCAAGGTAGAACAAATTACTGCCTCCCCCGAAACTATTATGAATGTCGCCGTAGAAATTTTAAATGTTTCTGCCGAAGACTTAACGGGCAACTCTCGTCGCCGAGAAATTAGCAACGCCAGACATATTACTATGTATCTGATGCGTCAGCATACCGACCTTAGTTTACCCCGTATCGGTGAAAAGTTTGGTGGCAAAGACCACACCACTGTCATGTATAGTTGTGACAAGATTGCCAAACAGCTAAGAACAGATCGTCAACTTAATCAAACTATTTCGTTATTGAGCGATCGCATTAACTTTGTCAGTCGGCAAAAATCTCAAACTTAATCTTTTTTCCACAGGTTGAGTGCCAAAATCCACAGTTATCCACAGGTTATCCACAGAATATTTTGTTATGGCTATAACGTTCAACCAGGCTACTCTAAAGCTAACAGCTAATAGCTATTAGCTAACAGCTATATAATAGTACAATTGTTTTAAAAATATCTGTTGATTCTGATTCAGAGATGAAAATTGTTTGCAGTCAAAGCGATCTTAAAAATAATCTTTCCCTTGTTAGCCGTGCTGTTCCCTCTCGCCCTGAACCTGCGGTGTTGGGCAATGTTTTGATTCAAGCAACAGAAACTACCCAGAAAGTTAGTCTAACTGCTTTTGATGGTAGTTTGGGTATCAAAACTAGCTTTAATGCCGAAGTCACAGAAGGGGGTGGTATTACCTTACCTGCAAAGCTATTTAGCGAAATTGTAACTCGTTTGCCAGAGATGGAAATTACTTTAGATGTTCCTGAAGACGAAGAAGATAACTTTATCGCTACTCTTAGTTCAACATCGGGCAAATTTCAGTTAACAGGAATAGATGCGGCAGAATTCCCTGAATTACCCACAATTGAAGCAGAACAAACTTTAGAATTGCCCATCTCTGCTTTAAATGAAGGCTTGGGCGGCTGTTTATTTGCAGCTTCAGCAGAATTATCCAAACAAGTACTGACGGGGGTGCATCTCAAAACACAAGGTATCGGAGAAGATAATCTGGGAGATGTTTTAGAATTTGCTGCTACCGACAGTCATCGTCTAGCAGTTGTCGCAGCAGATCTAAATCCTGAGTCAGCAGAATCAGCTATTCACTTACCAAATTTTGCGGTAACAATACCTGCTAAGGCATTGCGAGAATTAGAAAAAATTGTTAGTGATGCTCAACCAACGGATCGAGTCAAGGTTAATTTTGATGAAGTAGTCATGACGTTTGAATTGGGCGATCGCCTGTTGACTAGTGCAAAAATACCAGGAAATTACCCCGCCTACGGACAATTAATTCCCCAAAATTTTATCCGTGAGATGATTGTAGATCGCAAAAGACTCCTAAGTAGTCTGGAATTAGTAGCAGTATTGGCACAAAGGAATAATCTGGTTAAATTTAGCCTCGATAACGACAAGGGAGAGTTAATCGTCTCGGCAGATGCTAAAGATATTGGCAATGCTAAACAGTCTTTACCAGCAGAAATCATGGGGGAGGATATTGAAATTGCTTTTAATATTAAATATCTCATGGATGGACTCAAGGCACTCTCGGCAACAGAGATTAAAATGCAGCTAAATGAATGGAATCAACCAGTTGTTTTTAGTCCCCTTGGTGGATTAAAGATGACTTATCTAGTAATGCCCGTACAAATTAAAAACTAACAGATGACTTTGTTGGTTACCTCGCTTTGCAGATTGCCAATTTTCGATTCTTTCTTCTTTTTGTTAGAGAAATCCGTATTGAGTAGCCAGGATTGCAGCTTGAGTGCGATCGCGTAGATTTAACTGGCTCAAAATACTGGTAATATGTGCTTTTACCGTTCTTTCGGAGATATATAATTCTTGAGCGATTTCTTTATTACTTGCTCCTTTGGCAATTAAGGATAAAACTTCCTTTTCTCTAGGGCTAAGTGCCTGTAAAACTGACGGTAGTTCCTTAGGGATATCCAACTGATTTTGCGCCGATTGAGTTAAAAACTTTTGAAATAAGCCAGGGCCTAGTTGAGTATATCCTTTAATAGCAGCCCGTATAGCATAAGCGATTTCCTCTATGGGTGTATCTTTAAGTAAATAGCCTTTAGCTCCAAATTGCATTGCTTTGGTAATATATTCATCGTCATCAAAGGTACTTAAAACCAAAACAGAGAGTGAACTAAATTGCTGTGCTAGCTTTTTAATTGCCGCTACACCATCCATTACAGGCATTCGCACATCCATCAAAATTAAATCTGGTTGTTGAGGGGTGTCATAAAGTTCTTCTACTAGAGCGATCGCCTTTTTGCCATTTTCCGCTTCGCCAACTATCTGAAAATCTGATTGAGATTCCAGTAAACTTCTCAATCCTTGGCGAATAATTGTTTGATCGTCTACTAGCAAAATACGAATCATAATTAGGAAATCAATATGGCGGTTTTCGAAAAGCGTGAAGTACACCTCGGTTAAGATAGGTTCGGAGTTCGGAGTTCGGAGTTCGGAAAATTTTGTACCTCACCTATTTGAGAAAGGTTATATTAGTTTTAAAGCTTACCGAATAATGGAATTATCGCAGTAATCTGACATCCCATTCCTGGTGTACTAACTAAATTAAATTTTCCTCCCAAAGCAGTAGTTCTTTCTCGCATCCCTTGAAGTCCAAATCCAGTAGTATTTTCTCTTAGATCGAATCCTGCGCCATTATCTTTAACTTGTACTTTTAAATAATTAGCTACTAATTGTAGTGAAATTTTGACATCGGTTGCCTGAGAATGCTTAATCATATTAGTCAAGGCTTCTTGGACGATACGATAAACTGTCGTAGTAATTTCTTGGGGAAGCCGATAGGTAATGTCGCTTTGGTAATGGAAAGTAATCTCGGTACGATATTCTAAATCTTTTACCAATTCTGCGATCGCCACATTTAACAATTTACCCTGTAAAGGATCGGAGCGCAGGGTAGCCACAGAATGACGAACTTCTTTAAGAGCATGAGAACCGAGTTTTTTAGCTTCTGATACAAATGTCTCAGTGCGATCGAGATTAGAGCGCAGGTATAACATGGCATTAGCTAATTGTATATTTTGGGCGGTTAGAGAATGTCCTAAAGAATCATGAATTTCACGAGCGATACGGTTGCGCTCTTGCAACATAGCTCGATCTTCGACTAACAAAGCATATTCTCTTAGTTGTTTGTTGATCAGTCCTAATTTTGTTCGAGAGCGATATTCTGACATTAAGGCGTTAACCAACAGAAAAACAAATACAGTAATTAGACAAAATAAAACAGTTATATTCATTGCCATATTGAGAATTACAGCTTTTAATTGTTCCTCATTAGAATAAAGCTGATAGATAATTTCGGGCTTAACGCCTGGGGTAACAATTGCTGGTATTTGTTGAATATTTAGACGATTAAAACTATTTTGAACTGCCAGATAAAGGGAGACTAAAAACCAGGTAAAAGATATACCTGCCACTATTAGTGAACCAGGTAATTTGAAGTTCAAGCAACCTCTAATTACCATAATCAACATTAATGGAAGTAATGGGGGGAAAAGCCGATCATTTGTGCTAATAATCCACATTAAGCCAATTAAAGCAAATCCCAACCCGATATAGCCAATATTTGCCCAATATTTACTATTAGGTTGCCAAAAACCAAGAACGATAAAAGCGATCGCACATAAGATTGATAAAGGAGAAAAATTGGGTTCGAGTTCGGAAAAAAATGGAGGTAACCCTAGTGGAGGCACAGGCATTTTCATAGCACGAAATTGACCAATTATACTCATGATAAATAAAATCCACTCTAAATAAAGCAACAAACGTAAAGGATGGGCTTTGAGTCGATTTGTATATTTCATCATTAAATATCATCAAATATCATCAAATAATATCAATATAAAAAAAGATAAAAAAGAGGTATCTTAATTTTGTTTAAGAATTGAATCTCTCTTTTATCTTTCAGCTAATTTCTTGTTTGATAACAATATCAAATTAAAATTATTACCAAAAATGGAGTTGCTAGTTTAGCGTTCGTATCTTTTTTTTAGAATGGTAAAACAAACTGGATTTGGAGTTTAATTAAGTCTATGGTAGGAAATCAAGGATATCTTACCCTCAAGAAGCTCAATGGCGAGAAAAACTTCATTAATAAAGTCAAATAAAACTCAACTTTTAGCCGATTGTGGTTCTCTAGAAAAATTGTTCATGAGATATTCGACAATTGCATCAGTGTGGATGCCCGCAAGTTTAGCAATTGTGTCGGCTTTAGCTCTGTCTTGACTAGAAAGACTTGATGGTAAAAACTGAGAAGTTTCTAAGTTTTCTAGCAGATTACAATAAACCTGAACATAGATTTTAGTATAGTTGTAGGGGTCTTTCTCCATCTGTACTAATTTCATCTCTAATATTTTTAATTGGCGCTGCTAATTTAGCGGACGAGCGCGGTCTTGTACGGGGCTTTCAAGGACTTGAAACGTCCTTCTATGGCGCGAAATAAATTCGCGCCCCAGGACTCATGAATTCAAGTCACAGCCCCTCAGTTTTCCAACAAAGAGCGACTCGTTCAAGACAGGTATGAAACGGCATTGCTGAATAGTGTTATAAACCGAAAGTATTACTATGCGTAGCTAGTAGCTATTAGCTATTAGCTACTAGCTTTTAACTATTAGCTTTTAAGAGAATTTTATTGACTTTTATTAGTGAGATTAAAAAAGTAATCATTCTACTGTCATACCACTATTCAACAATAGCAAAAAAAAGTATTAAGTGGTTTATGTCTTTACTGTAATATCAAATACTAAATAAATTATATGTACTTTAGTCCTAATTGTACGCTTAAATTATATGTACTTTAGTCCAATTTAATACTGCACATTAGATCGAAGTAATTAATTAAAGAACTATTTAGCATAAAAATATACTTCATTTTGGTGACAGGAGTTTTTAATGCAGCTTAAATTATTTCCTTTAAAAATAGCAATTGCCCTGACGGCAGCCGTTTCGATCTTATCCCCCGCAACAGTAACAGCAGAAGACAACGATCAGGCAATCGATATGTCTCAATTAACTTGTGAAGAATTTCTTGACATGGGCAGAACGGAAAAAGTTATGAGTATGGTTTGGTATAGTGGCTGGGCAGCTGAGACAAAAGGAGATTTTTTCTTTACACCAGATCGAGGTGCTATGTCTGAACGAAAAGACTCTCTAGAAAGTGCTTGTGAGAATAACCAGCAAGATTTAGTAATGAATCAACTACAAAGTTAGGCATTGCTGACTGGAGATCTGAAATTGGCAATCATACTTTTGTTGTAGCTATTAGCTTTTAGTTCTTAGTTGTTAGTTACTTTTCATACTCTCAGTAGAGCGAAAAGATTTCTAGAGACTTTATGGTATGAGGTTTTCAGCTGATGACCTTGTTGACTAAAGATCCTTTTGTATCAGCGTTTGATGCGATCGAGTTCCAAATTGGCGATCAGCCGAAGGCTGGCACTGCGTGATCGCAGTCTGATAGTTAAAAACTCGATCGCGTCGCCTGAAAACCTCATTATTTCGTGACTTTTCGCTCTACTGACTCTGATTCAGCAACGCTCCAAATTAAACTGATTAGCCAAAAGTAATCTGTTGATAAATTTTAAAATTAAATCAGTCATGGATCGTGTTTCCGAACCGTTAAGAGATAATTCTGTAGTTGAAGATCCAGATTCCTCTATACCCGATCAAAAATCGGCAAACGAAGCAATTATCGCCAAAACTCACAAAAAGCGATTTAACTGGACAATACCCCTCTTAATTATCTTAATTATTTTAGGCGCAGGTATTTATGTTAGTTCTCGCCGTAAAGATGTCCAACTAGATATGGAATCTTTAACCGTACCAGTACAAATTCAATCCCTAACTATTAGTATTGAAGCCAGTGGCAGTATCGAGCCAATTTCCTCTGTTAATATCAGTCCTAAAACGACTGGTAGATTAGTAGCTCTTTATGTAGAACAAGGAGACGAAGTTAAAGCAGGACAAATCTTAGCCAGAATGGACTCGGCTAGTTTGCAAGCTGAACTAGCACAGGCGCAAGCAGAGTTAGCTCAAGCTGAAGCAGAATACACTGAAGTTCTTAACGGGAATCGCCGTGAAGCCATTGCTAGAGCAAAGTCACAAGTGACATCAGCCCAGGCTCAAGCCGATCTGAGTGCTAAAAGATTAGCCAAAAATCGTTTTCTAGCAGAAGAAGGTGCGATCGCTCAATTAACTTTAGACGAATATATTAGTGAAGACCAAACAGCCCGCGCTAGGTTAGTCGAAGCACAAGAGCAATTGCGAGAATTAGAAAGTGGCTCGCGTCTGGAAGATATCGAGCAATTCAAAGCTAAAGTAGCAGCAGCTAAGGCTAAAGTAGCATCAGCCAAGACTAGGCTAGAAGATACAGAGATTCGCGCACCCTTTGACGGTATTGTTAGTCAAAGATATGCAGTAGTTGGTTCTATAGTCACTCCTAACGTCTCTGCTTCTGCAACTTCTTCAGCCACATCCACCTCAATTGTATCTATTGCCTCAGAATTAGAAGTTAATGTCAATGTTTCCGAAGTCAATATTGCCCATATCGAAACCAATCAAGCAGTAGAAATTATCGCTGATGCTTATCCTAATCAGACTTTTGCAGGTAAAGTCAAACAAATTGCCCCTGAAGCTGTAGTAGAAAACAACGTCACGTCTTTTGAAGTCAAGGTAAAGCTAATAACAGGAGAATCAGAATTGCGCTCGGGCATGAATGTTGATGCTGTGTTTATCGGCAAGAAACTTGAAGATGCCTTGACCATTCCCACCGTAGCCATCACCACTAATCAAGGAAAAATAGGAGTGATGGTGGCAGACGATCGCGGTGCAGCGGAATTTAAACCTGTCAAGATTGGCTTTAGTCAAGATGGTCAAACACAAATTATTCAGGGTGTAGCATTGGGCGATCGCGTTTATATTGATTCTCCTCCACAACCAGATCTCAAAAAACGAGATCTGAAAGAAAATTGATAATTATGAAAGTATCTATGCAGCAAAAGCTAATTTTTTTATTAGCATCAGCTTTTGGGTTTACTGCCCTAGCAGCCCATGTTTCTTTACCAGCATATATTTCCTATCAGGCTACTTTACTTAGACAGAAACCTCCCAGTACCGATCGCTCTATACCTTCACTACCAGGAAAATTAGCTTTAAATGCAACCCAAAAAGAAAGTATTGTCCAAATTAATCGAGCATTCAACCACAAAATTCACGAAATTTTGACCACGGAACAACTGCAACAATTTACAGCAGCATTCAATAGTGGTTTAACTTTGCTTACTGCTTTAAATAATCTTTCCCTGACTGACGAACAAAAAAACCAATTAAGAATGGCTCTTAGATCGGCTCAAAGCCAAGTTGAAAAGTTGCTTACACCTGAACAGTTAGAGTACATCAGACAGCAATACGAGAATCGATACAACAATCAACAACCAAACTACTTTAAGTCCAAGCTAGAAAATAAAAAGTATTATGTCATCCTCTACAGTTTCTCTCACACGACAGTTTAAGTTCCAAGCTTGGAAAAATACCATTAATAATTTGAATCATCAAGAAACTAAACAGTTATTGTTAATTGCTGTTAGACAATCTATCCCGACTAATGATCTACCAGGACAAATAAAATTACAAAACTTGGAGAATTATATTCATTCCCTAAAGAAAGAAAAGGCTCAAGATATTCTTCTCCAAGTAATTCGCTCCCATCTGCTAGAAATACAAAATTTTTGAATTTGTTAACAGATCTAGTTATTTATTAGTTATTTAAGATGGGTGCAAATTTTTTAGAAAACATTAATATGGCAACTAAAACTCTCGGTGCTAATAAGCTACGGAGTGGTCTAACCATGCTAGGAGTGATTATCGGCAATGCTTCAGTAATTGCTATGGTTGCAGTGGGGCAAGGTGGACAAAGATATATTAATCAGCAATTCGAGTCATTAGGGACAAATGTATTATTTATCTATCCTGGTGTAGAACAAAGAGGACCTCAAGCCGGGGCAGTACAAGCCAATAGTCTTGTCCTAGATGATGCCGAAGCGATCGCTCGTGAAGTTCCCGCCGTAACTGGAGTCGCCCCCGAAAAAAGTGAACGCTTACGAGTAACTTATTACAATCGAGAAACTCAAGTAAATATTACTGGTACTACTGCCGAATATCCTCTTGTCAGAGATTCTCAAGTTGCTCAAGGGGAATTTTTTAACTTTCTCGATCTGCAAACAGGCGATCGCGTAGCTGTCTTAGGTAGTGATACCGCTAGTACTTTATTTGGCGCACAAAATCCCTTGGGACAAAAAATTCGGATTCGCAATCTTAGCTTTAAGGTAATTGGAGTGATGGCAGAAA
The DNA here is from genome assembly GCA_030064975.1 of Pleurocapsa sp. MO_192.B19. Lineage (GTDB taxonomy): Bacteria > Cyanobacteriota > Cyanobacteriia > Cyanobacteriales > Xenococcaceae > Waterburya. The sequence goes on along the minus strand of JASJDX010000119.1, from coordinate 7,906 downwards.
AGGGAGCGTCTTTGGGACAGAATCAGGACGAGGTGGTGTTTATACCCATTACTGTCATGGCAAACCAGATTTCAGGACAAGACACCAATTATAGTAGCCCAACTCTTCAGACAATTTCTGTAGCAGCTAAAGATCCTGAAAGTTCAAGCGCAGCACAGTATCAAATTACTAATTTATTGCGATTACGCCACAATATTCTTCAGGGAGAAGATGATTTTAGTGTTCGTAGTCAACAAGATTTAATGGCAACTGCCGATCGCGTGACGGAGATTTTAGTTTTAGTCTTGGGTGCAACCGCAAGTATCTCTCTAGTAGTGGGCGGAATCGGCATTATGAATATTATGTTGGTATCAGTGGTCGAACGTACTCAAGAAATTGGTTTACGCAAAGCATTAGGAGCAACTAGTAGCGATATTTTAATTCAATTCACTATTGAAGCCATTATTCTGGCTACCATTGGCGGTTTTATTGGTATTGGTTTAGGTGTCGGGGGAACAATGATTGTAGCTGCTCTTTCTCCCTTAGAAGCGATCGTCAGTTCTCAGGCGATTATTGTCGCCATGACTGTTTCTGGGGCAATTGGTCTAATTTTTGGTGTTGTCCCTGCCCGTAATGCAGCACAGCTAGATCCCATTATTGCTTTGAGGAGTTAAACACAACTAATCTTGAATCATCTTAATGTAAGCAAGTGTCTGCTGGTATCCAGCCATATTTCCTGAATCTAAAAAAATTTGGGCTGCTTGTTGTAAATCTTTTAACCCTTCTTGTTTATCTCCCAACTGAGCCTGAAGAAATCCCCTGTTCCCATAAGCTTCTGCCAGATTAGGATCGAGCTTAATTGCCTTGTTGTAATCAGCGATCGCGTCTTGATAATTTCCTAGTTCAGTACGTACCTTACCTCGATTGTAGTAAGCATCAACAAAATTAGAGTTGAACTGCAAGGCTCGATTAAAATCTTGAAGAGCTTGGTTAAGATTTCCCTGTTCTGCCAGAACAATTGCCCTTCTGTTATAAGCATCAGCATGACGGGGAGCAACTTTTAGTGCTAGATTAAATTCGGCGATCGCTTGCTCAAGATTGCCCAAGCCAAAGTATGCCATTCCTCGATTGCAATAAGCTTCAATATATTGAGGATTTAAAGTGATTACTTGATTAAAATCGGTAATCGCCCCTTGGTAGTCACCCTGTTGAGTTTTTCTGAAACCTCTATTAAATAAATTTTGGACATTCTGCTGGTTGGTAGAAACTGATTGTTGCTGCTGAGAAGAAATAGCTAGTGTCGGCGGAACTGAAATTAGCACTCCTCCAAAAGTGACTATCATTCCTAGCAGGATGCTTGTTGTTTGAATAGGTTTCATGACTCTATTGTTTTGTCGATGACTGAGAGCAAAAATATTACCTCTTAAATACCATTTTAGTCCAAGATATTTCTTTAACATCTATCTCCAGAATGGTATTTTTTATCTATAGTTGGTTAAGGAATGTTGAGCAATTTCTTGCTTAGTATTGTTGAAATTTATGCGTATTGTTCATTTTTCATTGTTTTTATGCCTTTTTTCCATCAAGACGAACAATTATCCAAAGTTGCCAATCAAATTCTACAAACCGTCAGAGAGAAATTTCCTACTTTGACTAGAGACAGAATTGCCTTAACCTGGATTGTATACGAAGAGCCAATAATAGTTAATACTGGAGGAGCATTATCTGCCGCCGAATTTTGGCAATATCCGATTAAAGGATTTAGCTATAGAGGAGTCGAAAGAATTTATCCCGCCAGCATTGTCAAACTCTTTTATTTAGTTGCCATACAGGAATGGTTGGAAGGGGGAATGGTTGCGGAATCTTGGGAATTAAACCGAGCTATCCGCGATGCTATTGTCGAGTCGAGCAATGATGCTACCAATCTAATTGTAGATGTCTTAACAGGTACTACTAGTGGTCCAGAATTACCGCCAAAACCTTTTGAAACTTGGCAAAAACAACGCAATATAGTTAATCGCTATTTTCAATCTTTGAATTGGTCAGAGTTAGAAAGTATTAATGTCAATCAAAAAACTTGGTGTGACGGTGCTTATGGTAGGGAAAAAGCATTTCTAGGGGAGTTGATGGAAAATCGTAATACGTTAACTACCGATGCAGTAGCCAGATTGTTACACAGCATTATTGGTGGCGTTGCTGTATCCAGAGAGCGATCGCAAAAAATGATGCAATTACTTAAACGTAGCCTTAATCCTGCGGAGTTTGTCGAAAGTGATGGCGAAAACCAAATAACAGGTTTTTTGGGCGAGGGTCTACCACAAAATGCCCAAATATGGTCAAAAGCTGGCTGGATGAGTCGAGTACGCCATGATGCTGCTTATATCGAAATTCCTAACTTACCGCCTTACTTGTTAACTGTGTTCACTGAAGGCAAGGAGAACGCCCAGAATAAATCTATTTTACCGTTTATTTCTCGCTCTATAGTAGAAGCATTGATTAATTTAAACAATTTTGATGGTTAATCATTAATTACCAACTGTAGTTGTTCAATAATTTTGTCTTCTTTTCCTGAGATCCAATGAGCAAAACGTCTGGCTAATACAGGAGCAAAAACTAAGGTACTAGTAAAGCCTGAAAATAAATAAATACCTTTAGTATCTGCTAAGTTACCTATTAGGGCGATCGCTTGATTATTAAAAGCTACTAAACAACTATGACAACTTCCTGGAAGATCTTCTAGTAAAGGTAAGATATTGCCCACCTGTTCGCGAATTTGAGCTTCGGCGGTAAAGGGATTGAGTTTGGCTTCTGGATTGGGAGCGATCGCACTAATTTGTCCGATACATAAACTACCATCCTCAAATTGCACTGCGCCAGGATCTAAAATTAACTTAGGTGATTGGTGGTAAGGTGGATTCCAGGCTGCTTCTGCTTCTAACTCTTGGGCTTTAGCTTCCAGGATAAATCTCTGCTGTACTGCTGGCATAACAATTGTGCCTAACTCTAAATCCATAGGAGGAGTCATGATTAATTGAGCATGGGTAAAATAATTACCGATATTAATACCTGCTTGTTGTAGAAGCGATCGCGATAGTCCTCCTGCACAGACAACAGTATTAGCAGCGTAATAAATATTGTCTTGAGTTTTCACCCCAATTACATCATCCCCTTGACGTAAAAAATCTGCTACCTGTTCATAAATTATTGTGCCTCCGTTGCGCTTCAAAGCCTGGAGATAAGCATCAGTAGTTTTTTGGGGATGAATATGACCATGGGGTAACTTCAGTACACCTGCGATCGCATTAGGATTGAGTAACGGTTCTAAAATGCAGGCATCTTGAACACTTAATAATTCTGGAGTAATAGCAAAGCGATCGTATTGCTGAGCAACGGTTTGAGGATCATCCTGGCGATCGATAGTTAAAACTAGATCTAATTCTCTAAATTCTGTCTCTGCTTCCAACTCCTCGGTTAGATGACGATGTAGTTCAATCCCTTCTTCGCCTAAAGTGCGAGTTAATTCATCTGTTCCCGACCAATAAGCCAAACCACCATAACTATAGACAGTAGCATTATCAGGAGTAAGGTCTTTTTCTAATAACAGGACTTTGAGATCTTGCTGGCTAAGTTCATAAGCTAGACAAGCACCAGTTATTCCTGCACCAATTACAATCCAATCGTATGTTGTCATCTATCTTCTACTGTTCGCTGTTTAGTTTTGCTTTAGCCTGTTGCCAAAGAGATTCCAACTCATTGATATCGTAATCTGTTAGAGGACGGGGTGCGAACTTTTCCATTATCTCCAAGCGTTGGATAAAGCGGCGATTTGTTCCTTGTAAACCATCAAAGGGATTAAGATCGTACCAACGAGCAATATTAATAATAGTAAATAATAAATCTCCCAATTCCTCTTGTTGATGAGCTTTATCTGAGCTTTCTAAGGCTTCTTTAAACTCTCCTAACTCTTCTTCAAACTTTGACCAGACTCCCTCAATATTTTCCCATTCAAAACCTGCTGCTGCCGCTTTTTGTGATATTTTCATTCCTGCCATCAAAGCAGGTAAACTACGAGCATAACGTTTTAGCTTACGGCTGAGTAACTTAGCTTGTTCAGGGGTTTCACCTTTTTCTGTGGCTTTGATTTGTTCCCAATTTTGATTGACTTCCGCTGCGCTATTGACTTCTACATCACCAAAAACATGGGGATGACGGCGAATCAGTTTTTCGGTAATGCCTGTGGCGACTTCCTCTAAAGTAAAATCTTGCTCCTCACTAGCAATTTGAGTTTGCAACACCACCTGTAATAATAAATCTCCCAACTCTTCAGCGATCGCTTCTCGCTCTCCACTTTGGATCGCGTCTACCACTTCATAAGCTTCCTCAATCACATAGGGAATTAGGGTTTGTGGTGTTTGTGCTAAATCCCAAGGACATCCCCCCTCAGGCGATCGTAATTGAGCAACTACTTCAATCAAACTTTGTAAAGCATCTAAAATAGATTGATTAACCGTCGAAGAAGAACTCATGATTAAGAAATGTTAGGTTATTTAACTCCTTAATAACTGTATAACAACTCAATCAATTTAACTTCTTACGGCAGAAGTGAAAATCTACTTTTTCTAACAAATCTCCTTCATAGGAAGCTGTAATATAGTAGTATTTAGTTACTAACTGATACCCGACATCGATGAATTCACAAGCATCTTTTAAATTAGGAATTATATTAGATAGTTCAAACATAGGATGCTGGCGAGGGTTATTAAACAAACACAGATATTGATTAAACAAGATATTGATTAAACATATGTATGACAAAGTTTGGCTAATCCGTAAGTGGAGTTCTGGGCTACTAGCAATCTTAATGCTGATATTTGTGAGTGCCTGTGGAGGGCAACAATCCGAAACCACAAGCACCACAGGATCTACAGATACTACAAAAAGTCAAGATACAACTAAAACTAGCCGATTGAATACGGTAAAGAAACGAGGAAAACTAATCTGTGGTGTCAGCGGAAAATTACCAGGATTTAGTTTCGTTAACGAAAAAGGTGAATACTTAGGTTTGGATGTTGAACTTTGTCGTGCAGTTGCTGCCGCTTTGTTTGACGATCCCAATCAGGTTGAGTACCGTAATCTTGATGCCGCTCAGCGTTTTACTGCGGTACAAACAGGAGAAGTTGATTTGCTCTCTCGCAACACTACCTGGACAATTAGCCGCGATACATCGGTAGGAATGGAATTTGCACCTACTATTTTTTACGATGGCCAAGGCATGATGGTGCCGTCAGATAGTGGAATTGAAAACTTAGAACAGCTTCAAGGTAAAACTATCTGCGTCAAGTCAGGAACTACGACAGAGCAAAACTTAGCAGATCAGATGAGTAAGAGGAAGATTGACTATAATCCTGTAGTTTTCGGCGACGACGATACCTTGTACAATTCTTATGTACAGGGTCGCTGCGAAGCAATCACTGCCGATCGCACTCAACTTGTTGGTCGTCGTGCTATCTTGCCTGAGCCTGATAAGCACTCTCTTCTAGAGATAGTCATGTCCAAAGAACCATTGGGACCATTAGTTGCCAATGGCGACTCGGCTTGGTTTGATGCAGTTAAGTGGATTACCTATGCCTTAATTCAAGCAGAAGAATTCGGCATTGATTCTAGTAACCTCGAAACGTTTATCGATAGTTCCGATCCAAACATTCAACGCTTTTTAGGCACAGAGGGGTCTTTGGGCGAAACAATGGGATTGCCTAATGACTTTGCTGCCAGAATCGTCAAGCACGTTGGTAACTACGGCGAAATCTATGAGCGCAATATTGCTGTACCATTTGATCTAGAGCGAGGACTGAATCAACTGTGGACTGAGGGTGGATTGCTCTACTCACCTCCATTTAGATGATCGTTATTTTGCCAATTTTCTCTGGTTATTGACCACCCTCAAGTTCATGACTGAAGCAAAAATTCCCCTATGGCGCAATCAGCGTGTAATACGTTATACGATACAAGTTGTAGTAATTTTACTGCTGATCGCTGTTGTGATAGTGCTAGGGAATAACCTAGTCAATAATTTTCAGCAAAAGAATATTAGGCTTGGGTTTGACTTCCTGAGTAGAAAAGCTTCTTTTGATATTGGCGATAAGGTAATTGATTTCCGCCGCAGCGATCCTTATATCAAAGCAATTTTAGTCGGATTGTTAAACTCCCTGCGAGTGATGGTTGTGGGTATAGTCCTAGCAACCTTTATTGGGATCACTGTCGGCATTGGCAGATTATCAGATAATTGGCTGGTACGGCAGATAACTACAGTTTACGTAGAAATTTTTCGTAATACTCCTCTGTTGTTGCAACTATTTTTCTGGTATTCTGCCGTATTTCTTAACCTGCCTAGGGTTGACAATCCAATGGTTTTGCTAGGATCAGTTTATTTGAGCAATAGAGGGATAAATATTCCTTGGCCTGGGGGAACGACGTCGACTTGGTTCGCTTTAGGATTTATCTGTTTGAGTGTCATTTTGGCTATTATTATTTGGCGCAAGCAAATTGAGACAATCGAACAACAAGGTTCTTCAGCAAGGATACTACAAGTAGTATTGCTCGGAATAGCGATCGCTGCTACTTGCGCTCTAGTCTGGGGATTGGATTGGAGACAGCCTCAATTAGATAGAGAGGCCAGTAATATTTTGGGAGGGCTAAGCTTCTCTCCAGAATTGGCTACCCTGCTGATTGGATTATCAGTCTATACTGCGGCTTATATTGCTGAAGTTGTTCGTACAGGCATTCAGTCAGTGAGTAAAGGACAGTGGGAAGCAGCCAGAGCATTAGGACTCAAGTCAAGTTTAGTAATGCAGTTGGTTATCTTTCCCCAAGCATTGCAGGTGATGATTCCGCCACTAACTAGCGAGTATCTTAACCTCGCCAAAAATTCTAGTTTAGCGATCGCGATCGGCTATAGTGATATTTACTCGGTCTCTAATACCATTTTTAACAACACTGGTCGCTCTGTGGAAATGTTGTTAATTGTCATAGTTATTTATTTAATTATCAACTTGATTATTTCTCTATTAATGAACTGGTTAAATGCAAGGGTGCAATTAGAGGAAAGATGACGACCACTAATTCTAAGTCGCAAGAACCATCTCTTCCCCCAGTTAGTCGAGTTAGCCCTGGGATTTGGTTGAACAAAAATTTATTTAGCACCTGGTATAACTCTATTCTGACTATTATTTGTCTTTTATTTATCTACTGGGTTGCAACGTCATTGATTAGCTGGACATTTACTCAGGCAAAATGGACAGTACTGACAGCAAATCTGCGGCTTTTCTTGGTCGGTTACTATCCAGAGGCATTGCTCTGGCGTCCTTGGACTGTACTAGGAATTATTTTTGGTTTGATAGGTTCTTCTTGGGGCATCTTGTCCAACTCTTCCAATCTATTCAACCGAACTAATTTAATTATTCTGACTATTTTTGCTACTATCTGTGTGGCGATCGCATCCTTAATAGGAGTATATTCAAGTGGCTTACTCCTGGGAATGCTGGTGTTTTTGATTGTAGCTGCCACTCTGGGAAAGAAATTGGGAAAAAGTCTTCCTTCTTTGAGAGCTTGGTTAGTACCGATCTGGGTGCTGAGTTTTTTTGTAGTTCTTTGGCTGTTAATAGGAGGTTGGTTTCTCGACATAGTTCCCTTAGCTAATCTCAGTGGTCTAATCCTCACCTTGTTAGTAGCAGTAGTCAGTATTGTCTTCTCTTTTCCCTTTGGCGTGCTGCTAGCACTGGGACGACAGAGCGAATTACCAGCGATCCGCTGGCTGTCAACTGCCTACATAGAACTGATTCGAGGTTTGCCTCTAATTGGAATTCTGTTTATGGCTCAGATAATGCTACCTTTAGTGCTGCCTAGTGATATTGTACTAGATCAAGTTTTG
>JASJDX010000122.1 GCA_030064975.1 Pleurocapsa sp. MO_192.B19 | reverse complement strand
CAATATGATTTGATTAGGCTATTGGCAACTAATGCTGAGACAAATAAAAACGAGTGGAATTGGAACGGGCGATCGCTTTTTGTTGTCGGAGATGCGGATCAGTCGATTTATTCTTTCCGTCTAGCTGACTTTACAATCCTGCTAGATTTCCAAAAGGATTTTGGTGATGGTTTACCCGACGAAGATACTCGCACCATGATTAAGCTGGAAGAAAATTATCGTTCCCGCGAAAATATCTTGCAAGCAGCCAATGAATTGATCTCTAATAATAGTCAAAGGATTGATAAAGTTCTGAAACCGACGCGGGGACTTGGAGAACAAATTTATCTTTATAAAGCAGATGATGAACAGTTAGAAGCAAGATTTGTAATTCAACAAATGCAGCAAATTAAAGAAAATAACCCTGAAATAAACTGGGGTGACTTTTCGATTTTGTATCGCACTAATGCTCAGTCTCGTCCTTTTGAGGATTTATTGCTACATAATAATATTCCCTACAATATTGTTGGGGGTTTAAAGTTCTACGATCGCAAAGAAATCAAAGACGCGATCGCCTATTTGCGCATCATAGTTAACCCTGAAGATACCGTAAGTTTACTGCGAATTATTAATACTCCTCGTCGTGGTATTGGTAAAACTACCATCGGTAGACTGATGGATGCAGCGCAGCAATTGGGTGTACCGTTATGGGAAATAGTTAATGATGAAACCTCGGTTAATACTATTGGCGGCAAGGCTGGTAAGTCTTTGAATCAGTTTGCTCGTATGATTCAATCAACTAAAGATCAATTAGATAATCTGACTGCGGGAGAAGTTTTAAACCATATTATTGAACACTCAGGTTATATCAAAGAATTGCAACAACAGGGGACAGATGAAGCTGATAACCGTATTGCTAATATTTATGAATTGTATAACGCGGTGCAGCAGTTTCAGGAAGATAATGAAGAAACTAGTCTAGAGGCATTTCTTGCTAGTGCATCCCTGGCATCAGATTTAGATGGTCTTGACGAAGAACAACAGAAAGTCTCGTTGATGACTCTTCATTCAGCTAAAGGTTTAGAATTTCCTGTAGTTTTCCTCGTGGGAATGGAACAAGGTTTACTCCCCCATAATCGTACTTTAAATGACTCTTTAGAAATAGAAGAAGAACGTCGTTTATGCTATGTAGGGATCACCCGCGCCCAAGAACAATTATTTCTTACTTATACTAGAGAACGTCGTCTTTGGGGAACAAGAGAATCTGCGGTATCTTCTCAGTTTTTACAAGAACTTCCAGGAGAATTAATTAGTAGTAATATTAATTTAGCTAGTACCTATCGTCGTCGTACTCGTCGTGCAGAAAAAACCTCTCAAGCTATCGATATTGACTGGCGCATAGGCGATCGCGTTTTACATCATGAGTTTGGTGAAGGAGAAGTTACCCATATTTTGGGTAGCGGAAAAAAGGCGACTTTAGCTGTTAAGTTTCTCAGCATGGGAGTAACTAAAATTATTCCTAAAATTGCTCCGATGGAAAAGGTTGATTAAGGTCTTTATTAGGTAATAAGTAATAAGTAACAAAGGTGCATAGTTCCAGGGTAATCGCAATTCTTGCTCTGAAATAAACCATCATGGATGCTTCAAATGGGGGGTATCCCAGTTCTAAATCTTGCTCTCATTGCGGATATATTAACAAAGAGCTAAGTCTCAAAGATAGAGATCATAGAGTATGTCAATTACTACTTCATGCTAACTTTGTAGAAATGCTAATTTACAAGGGAGCAATGAAAGGGATAAAAGTTATTACTACTGAAGAAAGTTATACTTCCCGTGCCAGTTTTCTTTCTCTAGATTCGATTCCTAATTATAGTGAAGATCGTGCTAATCAAGTTAAGTTTAGTGGCTATCGAGAAACCAGAGGAGTGTACAAAATTAAAGGTAAGAAAGTTAGAATTAATGCTGATGTTAACGGAAGCTATAACATTATGCGAAAAGTAATCCCAACAGTCTTCGACCAAGGGATAGAGGGCGTTGTAGTTCGCCCCATCAGGATTACTCCTGGTAGAGCTAAATGAGCGTCAGTGTTATATTTGACTATATTTTTAGTAACTATATCCTGGCTCTGTCCTGTTTGAAGAATGGCGATCGCCACCAATTAATCATCAGGGAATTGCCAACAACTGATGTGTTCCACATCAGAACTTCCACATTGACAAGTCGCCTCGAAGGTTGAATCAATCCACTCCTGTCCACAACGACGACAGTGACAGAAAATGTTATTGTGGTTAGCAGTTTCTATTTTATCCAGCCATTCTTGACGTTCATCTGGCGAGAGTTGAGATGATAAATCAGACATTTTAAAAGGTTTTGTTGGTTACTCTTCATCAATCTATTGAGAACTAAAGCACAGAAAAGAGAATTTAGAAACTATTTAGGGGGTTTATTGGGAGAAAGTGAGCGAAAAAATAAAGAATGTCCAAAAATATATTTTATATTAGATATTTTCTAGACATCCTCATTAATTTAAAAAAATAGGTGATTAATAATCAAGTATCCTTTGATGATTCAGGGTTATAATTAGTATCTTGATTATGATCCATTTTTGCTGATTCAGTGGCTATATTAATTTCTGTAGTAGTCACTTCAATAATATTTGATTGATCTTCTTTTCGTTTAGCAGAAAGCTCATCGGGATCTGCTTCTAATATCTCGGCTACTTCTACTGTTTCTAGTGAATCTAGGGGTGATTCTTTTTTTTCTGATTCAATCTTTTGGTTTTTTTCTATTACCTCAAAAGTATTATTATCCTGCTCATTCTCGGATACTGAATTAATCTCGTCTAAGACAATATTAGGGAAATAATCTGGATTGTTTTTAATTATTTCTGATAGATTTTGAGTTTCAATCTTTTGAGTTTCGTCGGGAGTTTGAATCTTAGTTACTTCTGACTCAGTGAAAACATTCACTTCTGACTTTTGAGTTTCGTCGGGAGTTTGAATCTTAGTTACTTCTGACTCAGTGAAAACATTCACTTCTGACTTTTGAGTTTCGTCAGGAGTTTGAATCTTAGTTACTTCTGACTCAGTGAAAACGTTCGCTTCTGACTTTTGAGTTTCGTCGGGAGTTTGAATCTCAGTTACTTCTGACTCGTTGAAAACGTTCACTTCTGATTCAGAAGAGATATCAATCTCTTCATCTTGAACAGCTACTTTTGTCTCAGGTTCATTTTCTTTAGTTGCTTGAGGTATCTCAGCAGAGGGTGTTTCTGATACTGTTACAGTAGACTGATTTTCTTGGTTATCTTCGTCGAAAATTGTTGTTTGATCTTCGGGTTCGGGGTCAATTTCCTTAGTTTCTGTTGGCTGATTGTCTTCAACGTTCACTACTGTCTCAGCATTATCAGGAGTATCTACAACAGGAGTTGCTACTGGAACGACGAGTTGTTCTTCTGTTGTTGGATCGTTGCTAGGCGCATTGTCAGTAGTTACTTGCTCTGTTGTTGTTTCATCTAAAACTTCGTCTAGTTTAGTATCAACATTAGTAGCTTTTTTCTGACTTTCCAGTGATTCAGATTCACTTAATACTTCTAATTCATTGTTGGTGCTTGTAACTTCTGTAACTGAAGAAGATACGTTGGATTGAGAACTGGGAGAAGTTTCTACGTTAGTCTCCGCTTGATTATCTAATGATTGCGATTCCGATTGCGATTCAGTTTCATTAGATGTTGTGTCGGGAATAGCTATTTCTTGTTCTGTAACTTTAGGCGTAGTTACTGTAGGGGGTGTGGTGACAGTTGGGGCTTCAGATTTATCGCGCTTCAATAAACCCTTAACCGCCTGTAAGACTGAGAAATTGTTGAGTTCATCTGCTTTTTCGGGATTGGCGATCGCCTTTCTTAATTTAAGAGTTTGCCAATTATAGGAAACTAATAAAGCTGCGGCGGCGGCTTGTCCTAATAACACCGCACCAGTGATATTTCTGGCACAAAACCACAGTATCAAAGCATAAATTAGCCCTACTCCACTCCAAAGAAAGTCATCTTTACGATGAATATCTGACATTAAAAAAGCAGTTGAGAACAATACTAAACTACTTAAGGCTACGGTGATCGCTAGGGCATATGACAGCATTTTTCCTTACTCCATCTCTGATTGCTCTATATATTTTGCGACAAGAATCTAATAATTTGCAGTAATTGCAGCAATTCTTTGAACATCATACAGGCTGAGTATATAGAAGAAATGCAGAATTTAGGGTAAATGCGACTAAATTAGCTTGTTTAGTAAACACAATTTCTTAATATTAATTTTTAATATTAAAAATCATGCTCGATCGCGCTTTTAAGATACAAAGCTATGAGATTATTGAGTAATCTTCAAGTGATTAACATACAAAAAAATTAATACATTAGCTAGGTAATAGCTAGTTTATTAATTTAAGTAAAGTCAACACCTCGATTGCGAGACAGCGCGTTGCGCGGGGAACCCGCGTTGTAGCGACTGTCGAGGGCGGAGAAAGGCGCATCGGTTCACCCAAGGCAACGGGTGTAAACGCCGCATCTTGCGCGGGTTCCCCGCGCATCCCTCTCGATCAAAATAGTGGTAATAATCATCCTAAATTGAGGCAAAACTAGATAAAAAAGATTTTCGGATTTAAATATATATTAGCTGAGTGGAGTTGTTTGATTATGGTTAGGAGGAAAAAAAGGTTTAACTGTGGACATAAAGGTTTTGGTCAAATTTGCCATCGATGCGCTCAAGCAGATGCTATTTGGCAACAAGAAAAACAGCGCAAACAAGATTGGGAAGCAAGTTTTAATCAAGATTTAATTAATCTACGCAATTTACCCAAAAATGTGGTTCTCAAGTCTCGCCGTATTATTCAGCAGCTTGCAGAACACCCAGATTACCGTCAGTTTCATGGCAAACGATTACGCCACAACCGTTTTGTAATTAGTATTCCCATTAATCGTAGTTATCGCTTACTGTGTCGCGATCGCGGTCAGTTTTTATCCCCCGAAGCTGTTATTTCTCACGAAGACTACAATATAGCCAAGCCAGGGGATCATCATCATCGGATGTCTCCTGCACGAAAACAGCTAAAATAATCGGTTTTTCTGTTTTTTTCTTCTATTTTTTATATAGTGGGTTTATTTACGCCCACGTCCACTAGAACTTGCTTAAAGAGCGATTGAGATGTCCATAATAATAAAAAAAGGGGTTTCACGCTAAAGTTATAGGGATAGGGATTTAGGAATATGAAAACAGCAAAAGATATTCTAATTATTGGTGGCGGTATAGTTGGCTTGGCGATCGCTGTTGAATTGAAACGCCAGGGAGCAAAAGTTACTGTAGTCAGTAAAGATTTTACGCAAGCAGCATCCCATGCAGCAGCAGGGATGTTAGCACCAATGGCAGAAATGATTACATCTGCCCCAATGCTGGATTTATGTTTAAGATCCCGTTGGTTATATCCTGAATGGACACAAAAGCTAGAAGAGTTAACTGGAGTAGAAACGGGTTATTTACCCTGTGGAATTCTCGCCCCTGTTTATAGTCAACCAGACTCGATCGCCGAAACAGATGATAATGCAGTTTGGTTGGACAAACAGACAATTCAACTATATGAACCAGGATTAGGCGATCGCGTTGTTGGTGGCTGGTGGTATCCCGAAGATGGACAAGTAGATAATCGTTGTTTAATGCGATCGCTTTTGCAAGCTGCTCAAACTTTGGGAGTAGAGATTAAAGAAGGTGTCGGTGTTAAAGCAATTCAACAAAAACAAGGCAAAGTAAATGGAGTTTTAACCGATCTGGGACAATTAGAAGCAGAACAATATGTCCTAGCTGCAGGTTCATGGTCTAGCCAACTATTACCGTTACCTGTACGCCCTGTAAAAGGTCAAATGCTGTCTCTCAAGATGCCCCAAAAGCTGCATCAACCTTTCCCCCTACAAAGAGTTCTGTACGGCGAAAATATTTATCTTGTACCCCGACAAGATGGCAGATTAATCGTCGGCGCGACAGTAGAAGAAGTAGACTGGACTCCTTTTAATACCCCCAAAGGTATTCAAAAATTACTAGATCAAGCCACTAAATTATATCCAGCGATCGCCGACTGGCAAATTGAAGAACTTTGGTGGGGTTTTCGTCCTGGTACTCCCGATGAATTACCGATTCTTGGTCGTAGTGCTTGCGATAATCTATTTTTGGCTACAGGACATTATCGCAACGGAATTCTTCTCGCCCCCATTACCGCTTCCTTACTTACAGATTTAATCCTAGAACAAAAATCTGATCCCCTCCTAGCTGAGTTTAGTTACCAACGTTTTTATCATCAATCAAACAATATGACTGCTATTAGTAATTTGGGCAATAACCACAAGAAAGTACCGCTACAGATAGAATCAAACCATAAAGCCCCTTTAGCTGCTTCTACTACCTCTTTACTACCAAATCAAACAATTATCGAAGATCCTGACCAACTAACTATTGCAGGACGTACTTTTAACTCCCGTCTGATGACTGGTACAGGGAAGTATCCCAGCATGGAGGCAATGCAACAGAGTGTGGCTGCTAGTGGTTGTGAAATAATTACTGTGGCGGTAAGAAGGGTACAAACTAAAGCCCCTGGACATGAAGGATTGGCAGAAGCGATCGCCTGGGATAAAATCTGGATGTTACCCAATACCGCAGGTTGTAAAACTGCCGAAGAAGCTGTGAGGGTTGCTCGTCTAGGTAGGGAGATGGCGAAGTTGTTAGGACAAGAAGAGAATAACTTTATTAAGCTCGAAGTCATTCCCGATGCTAAATATCTTCTCCCCGATCCTATTGGTACGCTACAAGCAGCAGAACAGTTAGTTAAAGAAGGTTTTGCCGTCCTCCCCTATATCAATGCCGATCCTCTATTAGCCAAACGTTTAGAGGAAGTGGGTTGTGCTACAGTAATGCCTTTAGGTTCGCCCATCGGTTCAGGACAAGGAATTAAGAATGAAGCTAATATCGCTATTATCATCGAAGAAGCCAATGTTCCTGTAGTAGTGGATGCAGGTATTGGTACACCCAGCGAAGCGGCTTTGGCAATGGAAATGGGTGCAGATGCTTTGCTAGTTAATAGTGCGATCGCTTTAGCGCAAAACCCTGTAGCAATGGGGCGGGCAATGGGTTTAGCTGCCGAAGCTGGCAGACTAGCTTATCTATCGGGTAGAATTCCTGTGAAGCAATATGCTACTGCTAGTTCTCCTCTTACTGGCACAATTAGTTAGTCGCAGAAAATTATCAATTTTGTAATAGTGTAGTGCAACCAGAAAAATTTAAATTCATTGATCTATTTGCAGGAATTGGTGGATTTCATCTAGCAATGCACGAAATAAAGTTAGATACGCCTTCAACAACTAGACATAGGTATGGCAAAGTAATTATGGAAAATGATAGTAAACTGTACTTTAAACTCAATTTACAGTTAAGATTTTAACAAAAGCTATTAGCGTAGTGAGTTTAACTTAAGTAGGTGGGCGTAAATAAATATAAAACTGAAACTAAATTTTATTTGGTTTGAGTACTCGCTACTGGCTACTGGCTACTCGCTACTTACTTACATTACCCTAAAATATTAGCTAACTTTTCTGGACGACCGAGATGATACCCCTGAGCATAATCCACTTTCAAGTCGCGTACAGTATCTAAAATAGCTTGATTTTCCACAAATTCAGCTACGGTTTTTAAGCCAATACCTTCGGCTATATGATTAATTGCTTCTACCATCACCTTTGATGCTTTGTCATGATTCAACTCGGTGATAAAAGAGCCATCAATTTTTAAATAATCTATGGGCAAATTTTTTAAATAAGATAAAGAAGACATTCCCTTACCAAAATCATCCAGAGCAAAACTACAGCCTAAAGTTTTGAGAGAATTAATAAAATTAGATACTTTTGCCAGATTAGAGATAGCTACAGTTTCAGTAATTTCAAAACAGAATAACCTAGAAGGAAGATGATAGTCAGTCAGTTTTTGAGATAGAGAATCGAGAAAAGATTTGCTATTTAGGGATGCTCCAGAAAGATTGATCGAAAAGTGATGATTCTGCCAGTTTTTGCTATTAGACTCAGCAAGTGTTTTTAATAGATTGTCAACTACCCAAGTATCAATATCAGGCATTAGGGAGTTACGAGTCGCAATATCCAAAAAAACATTGGGAGGGATGACTCGATCATCTTCGTCTGTTAGTCTTAATAAGATTTCAAAACGCTGCTGGTCGTCATTTGGCTCTAAAGAAGTAATGGGTTGAGCATAAAGACTAAAAAGGTTTTTGGCTAAAGCTTCCTGAATACGGTTAATCCATTCAATTTCATTAGCTTGTGATTGTTTAGATTGGGAGATGTCTCCTGGATAAACAGCAAGACAGTCTCGACCACGACTTTTAGCTAAATATAGTGCTTGGTCGGCTGCTTCGACTAACAAAGCTGGATGATTTTTAGAATCAGAAATTGCATGAGCTACCCCCAGGCTAATAGTAACTACAGAATCTACGGTCGAATTAGCATGAGGTATATTTAAATTTTTAACGGCAACTCTCATTGATTCGGCTAGTTTAATTGCACCTGTTTGAGGGGTATGGGGAAGAGCAATTATAAACTCTTCACCACCGTAACGAGCTAAAATATCGGCGGGTCTTTTAATTACGTTGGCAAGAGCATTGGCTATTTGTTTTAGGCATTTATCTCCCTGTTGGTGACCATAGGTATCGTTGTAGATCTTAAAACAGTCAACATCACACATAATTAACGACAGAGAAGAAGGTTCATTTCGTTTGAGCCTACGCCACTCTAGGTTTAGTTGTCGATCAAAGTAACGGCGGTTAAAAATTTGAGTCAGAGGATCTAAGAGTGCTAACTGTTGTAATCGTTGATTAGTCAACTTTAATTGTTTGTTGCTTTTTTGTAGCTGCTCGTTACTTTGTTTTACTTGCTGGTAGAGTAAGCCTTGCTCGATCGCGATCGCTAATTGAGCCGTTATATTGCGACACAACTCAATTTCTTCTGATTGCCATTGTCTAGGACAATATTGATCGGCAATAAGCCATCCCCATAAAGGATAGAATTTGTTTGCTTTGGCTGTATTTTCCTTTAATAAGATTGGTACGATCAATTTAGCTTGTATGACTTGGATATCGGAATCTACATTATTAATATTTTTATTAGTATTTTCTATTAACCGAACTTTACCTTGTCGGTAGTCTTGATATTCTTCTTGACTAGAACAACAATAATCTAACTCTATCTTTTTAGGCAGTTGTTCTACTTCATCATTAGAGACAGATTGAGCTTCAATAAAAATATTTTCATTACTTAAAGAAGTTAAAACAAGGCGATCGCATTTAAGAACCTTAAGTATTTCCTCGGTAGCAGTTTGAAAGATTAAATTCAACTCTAAAGATTGACGAATGCAATCACTTATCTCAAATAAAAGTTGTTTTTGTTGCGCTACTTTTACTAGACGTTGATACAAAATTTGCACAGTAAGATGAGTATGAATTCTTGCTAACAACTCATCGCGATTTATAGGTTTTGTGATGTAATCTACCGCACCCAAATCGAACCCTTTGACTTTAGTTTTTGTCTCGGTTAAGGCGGTCATGAAAATAATTGGAATACTTTGAGTATCAGGATTAGTTTTCAATTGACGACAAGTTTCAAAGCCATCAATTCCAGACATCATAATGTCTAAAAGAATTAAATTAGGGTTAACAGCTTTGGCTATTTTAAGAGCTTTTGTTCCATCCTGTGCTACTAGAACTTTATAACCAGCATCTTTAAGATATTTAAATAAAAGCTGTAAATTATTTGGGGTGTCATCAACTACTAGTATACTGCCTTTGGATTTACAGAAGAAAATGTTTGGGGAATCTGAGTTTCCTTGTCCTCTTATCTTTGAATGAGGCTGAATAGGAATTTTATTCTCATGTTCAGATTCATACGAAATATTAAACATATGAATATTTTCTTAACTTTTACTTTATATATAGTAGTTTTAACTTATAAACTATGAATTATATAATTAGTCGAATTACTGAATTTAATTAAAAAAATATATTATCTACTATTTTGAAATTAGTAAAAATACTTATTTCTTTTAAAATCTATTTTACATTTTTGAACAATTCAACGATTAATTTCTCCAATTTATATAGTTGAAAACTTAAAGTATATTGTCGTACTTGTTGAGTAAATGCTATATATTGCGAATCCAACTCTTCTAGCAACTTTATTTGTTTTTCTATAGCGTCAATATACCCTAAATCAACTAATTTAAGTAAGCGAATTAACTCATTTTGGGGAGGCACAACTAAAGTAGATTTATTATTTTGCGGGGCATGATTTTCAGTAGTCATCCATTCTAGCTGCAAATGAGTTTCTAGTAATTTTAAGAGATGTTCTAAATCTACTGGTTTAGATATAAAGGCATTGCAGTCTAATTTCTCAGGGCTAGTTAGTCGTAGCCAGACGGTGTAATTGTTTGAGGCGATCTCTAAAATTAGCTAAAGTTGTGGTACGTTCTGCGACTCGTTGTTCCAATTGGCGATTCAGCAAATTGAGTTTGCTTTCACGCGATCGCAATTTACGCTGTCTCAGTCAAATTGGATAGCTCGATAGCAGCCACACCTTTTCTTTCAGTGGTTTTTACTATTCGACCTAGCATAAGCTACCGCCACCTACTTAGCTTAAGCAGCAGTTTCTAGCTTGAGAAATTTTGTCTTTTCTCGCTCAACTATATATCTCTAAACTTTTTTAAACTTTTTGTTACAATAGTAAATAATACTTAAAGTATCTAAG